>JAUJLY010000381.1 GCA_030447145.1 Thermomicrobiales bacterium | reverse complement strand
GATCGAAGCTCCATTGGATTGCGTGACGGATCGTCTGCAACCGCTCCGGCAAATCCCGCGCACCGCCGGTGAGGAGCGCCATCCGATCCGACAGGCGCTCTCGCAGTGCCTTGACCGGAAAGAGTTTGGTACGGACGGCCGCGAGTTCAATGGCAAGTGGGAGCCCGTCCAAACGGGAACAAATTTCTGCCGCATCCGCGGCATTCTGCTCCGTCAGCCGGAACCCCGGCTGTACCGCCTGCGCGCGCTGGACGAAGAGACGCACCGCATCGATCTGGCCCAGGCGCTCGAGGTCAGTTGCCTGGCTATCGGAAGGGACCTCCAGCGGCGGAACCGGGATTTCCTGCTCGCCGCGAACGTGCAACGGCATCCTGCTTGTCACAAGCACCTTCAGGAGGGGACAGAGAGCAAGGAGTTCGGCAATATCGGGCCCGGCGCGGATGACATGCTCGAAATTGTCCAGGACCAGCAGCATCTCACGGTCGCCCAGCTCGCGCACCAGGCGCCCGGGCAGTGCGTCCATGTCACGTACGCTCATCTGTAAGCCATACGCGATAACGATCGGGACCATCGATGGGGTCGTGGCCGAGGTAAGGTCAATGAAAACCGCACCATGCGGTAGTGAATGCCGCATCCGGTTCGCGATTTCAAGCGCAAGACGCGTTTTGCCCACTCCTCCAGGGCCAGTCAGGGTGAGTAGCCGGGTTCCTGGCCGCTGGAGCAGATCGATAGCGACCGCAAGTTCCCGCCTCCTCCCGACAAGCGAAGTTAGCGGGGCAGGCAGCGACCACGTTGCCCGATCCCTCATTTCATCAGCGGACACCGTTTGACCAGCCCGTATGGAATCCAGCCCGGATGCCCTGGACATGGTGCTTCCTTCCCTGATGTGGAGGTGGAGGTAGGTCTGCCGCTTCGTTGCGCCTGACGGTTCCCTTATTGTATATCACCATGCGTTTGCCCGTAGCGGTACTAGCCCGGCTCCTGGCACCTTCGCTTGTGCGGCTTGACAAGCTATCCATTCTGAGGAACACTCTCGGAACGTCTATTTATTTCACAATTCAAGTCCACCGTGACCCAGCCAGGAGCGAGATCTACATGAGCGATTTCCGTGTCCGTCGATCCTCTACACCGTCGTTCTCGATGTCCCGGCGCAGCGCGCTGAAGCGAGGCTCTATGATGGGCGTTGCAGCAGCGTTAGCGAGCCGTATGGACGCGTTCGCGTCGGCAGGTGGTCGATTCCCGAATGGTTCAGCCACCCTTTACCAGAGCACCCCGTCGGTAGATATCTCCGGTACTGAGCTCAAGATCCTGCAATGGCAGCATTTCGTGCCTTCGTACGATGAATGGTTCAAAGGGTTTGTTGATGAATGGGGCACCGCAAATGGCGTCGCGGTGACGCTGGACCAGGTCAACACCGCCGATATCCCGGCAGCGTTCGCTGCGGAAGTGGCGGCCGAGCAGGGCCACGATCTCATCGAGCACATTGCCCCCCTTGCCCAGTTCGAGGAGTCGGTCATCGACCTCAGTGATCTGTGGAACGAGGCCACCTCTCGCTTCGGTGAGCCCGTAGGGAACAGCCGGCTCAATTCCTACAATCCTACGACCGACAAGTACTACGCGTTCGTTCATGGCTACGCCCCTGACCCGGCGAACTATCGCAAGACCCTGTGGGAGACGGTGGACCTGCCAAACGGGCCGACGACACTTGACGAGCTCCTCGATGGTGGCACCCGCATCTGGAACGAACAGGGCGTGCAGATGGGGCTCGGCATGTCCCAGGAAATCGACTCCCAGATGGCTGCCCAGACGCTGATCTGGGCATTCGGCGGAGCGATCCAGGACGAGAACGAGAACGTCATCATCAACTCACCGGAGACGGTCGAGGCCGTCAATTTCATGAAAGAACTGTTCCAGAACTGCATGACGCCGGAGGTCTTCTCCTGGAACGCGGCATCGAACAACCAGTTGCTGGCGGCCGGCCAAGCCTCGTATATCCTCAATTCGATCTCGGCCTACCGCACGGCGCAAGAAACACAGCCTGACGTGGCGCTGGACATCTTCTTCAACACGCCGCTGGTGGGCCCGGCTGGCGAGGAGCGAGCCCTCGCCCATGCTCATGCGTCCATGGGGTACTACATTCCAACGTATTCCCAGAACCAGGACACCGCCAGGGAGTTCATCCTTCACTTAGTAGCGAACTATGAGGCCGCGGCACTTGCCAGCAAGCTCTACAACTTCCCGAGCTTCTCCGAGACCGTGCCGGGTCTGGAAGATGCCCTGGCCAGCGATCCGGCAGGCTCGGAGCCGGCCGACAAGCTGCTCGTACTGAAGGATGCAGTCGACTGGACGGTGAACCTTGGCTGGCCGGGCCCGGCCAACGCCATGGCTGGACAAGCGCAGTCGACCTTTGTGCTCTCGAACATGATGGCCAGGGCGGCCCGCGACGAAATGTCCGCTGAAGATTCGGTTGCGGAGGCCGAAGCACAGCTCAACGAAATCGCTGAAACCTGGCGAAGCCGAGGCCTGATGGGCGGAGGCCAGTAGCACAGGAATAGTCACCTAACGCATGAGGTGCCCAACCTTGTGCCCCAGAGCACGGCCATCGAAGACTCGGGGGCCGTGCTCCCCGTTTCGTCACCATATCTCCGACAGATGTGCAGGAATTGTTGAAACTATGGCCATCGTTGAAACACGGAACCTCAGCAAGCATTTTGGCGATGGGGTGGTTGCCGTTGATAACATCAACATCCGCACCGCGGATGGAGAGTTTCTGGTTCTGCTCGGCCCCTCGGGTTGTGGCAAGACCACCCTGTTGCGAATGCTTGGAGGTCTCGAACCTCCGACAGGCGGTCAGATCCTGATCGGCGAGCGCGTCGTCAATCACTTGCCACCCCGGGCTCGCCAGATCGCCATGGTCTTCCAGAGCTATGCCCTCTACCCGCACATGTCGGTGAAAGGCAATATCGCCTTTCCGCTCAAGGCGGCCAAGATTAGCAAGGACGAGCAGAAGCGTAAAATCGAGTGGGCGTCGACGATTCTCGGGATCGACCATCTGCTCGATCGCAAGCCGGGACAGCTCTCGGGCGGTCAAAGGCAGCGCGTCGCCCTCGCACGCGCGCTCGTCCGCGAGCCAAACGCCTTCCTGCTCGATGAGCCTCTCTCCAACCTAGATGCCCAGCGGCGCGCCT
>JAUJLY010000380.1 GCA_030447145.1 Thermomicrobiales bacterium | reverse complement strand
ACCATCACGATTGGCGAAGGAACCCCCTTGGGAGGCCCTTATGGTCTCCCCTACTGCTGATGACAGGGTGCGGCAATGTTTCCACCGATCGAGCCATTCGCAACTGGGATGCTGCCGGTAGATAACGGCAATGTCATCTATTGGGAGGCGTCCGGAAATCCGGAAGGCAAGCCGGTCCTGCACCTGCATGGGGGACCGGGTGGCGGCATGATGATGGGGTATCGCCGGCGCTTCGATCCTGACCAGTACATGATCGTCGGCTTCAAGCAACGAGGGTGCGGCAGGAGTCGTCCACTCGCGACCAAAGCGAACCTTTCCACCAACACCACGCAGGCGCTTATCCGGGATATCGAGGCATTGCGCGCGCATCTGGGCGTGGAGCAGTGGCTCCTGACCGGTCTTTCCTGGGGAACGACCCTGTCGCTGGCCTATGCCCAGGCGCATCCGGATCGCGTTAGCGAGATTGTGCTGCTTGCCGTGACAACCACGACACCCGAGGAAGTCGAGTGGATCACGGAATCCGTCGGGAAGCTCTTTCCACGCGAGTGGGATGCGTTCGTTGCGGCCGCCCACCCGAAACCCGGCCAGCGCCTGATCGATGCGTATTACGATCTGGTCACCCATCCCGACCCTTCGGTCCGCGCCGGGGCAATCCATGCATGGTGCGAGTGGGAGGACACGCATGTCTCCCTTGACCCGAATCGCGGTCCCATGCTGACCGCCGCAGATTCGCAGCACCAGCGGGTCTTCGCCACGCTCGTCGTCCATTACTGGAAACACGGGGCGTTTTTGGGCAACTCCGAACTACTCGATGGAATGCACCGCATCGCTCACATCCCGGGCGTCCTCATCCACGGCAAGCTGGACGTAAGCTCCCCGTTGATGACCGCCTGGAGGCTGCATGGGGCATGGCCCGACAGCACCTTGCGTGTGATTGAAGACGAGGGGCACGGAGGTCCGAAGATGATCGACACGATGGTGGAGGCTATTGCCGGCTTCACGACGCATCGGTAGTCTCACCCTGCCGGGCTCGCATCCTGTTCGGTTCGGCCACAACTTGGCGACGGGCAGCTACTCCGCGTCCTCGCGGGCCTTCGCGATGTAGCTGGCGAGATCGTCGGTGTCCATCTGGCCCACGACAACCGAGGAGATGTCGCCGTCCGGACCAATTACGAAGGTCGTGGGGTAAAAGGAGACGTTGTAATCCTTGGTGATCTGGCCGGCAGCGACGCTTCCACCTTCGGAATCGAGCCCGATCGGATAGGTCACACCGAATTCATCGGCGAACTCCCGCGCCTTGTCCTCCCGATCGCGCTCGGAGCCCACGCCGACGAAGGTAACATCGTTGCCAGAGGAGCGGGATGCCTCCTGGAAGGCGGGCATCTCTTCCCGGCAGGGATCGCACCATGAGCCCCAGAAGTTGACGATGACCACCTCGCCCCGGTGATCCGAGAGCTGGAATGTGTCGCCCTCGAACGTTGTCAGCGCAAAGTCGGGGGCAGGACCGGCATTCCGGGCCGATTCCAGGCCCGTGCTGGCATCACCCTCGTCGTCCCCTCCGATCAGGGAGTAGACCCCGATTGCCACGATCACCAGGACGAGCACCAGACCGAGCAGCCAGGAGGATGCCCGTTCGTTTGGGCCATATCCGATCCGCCCACGCTCCTCCTGATCCTCGTCATCATCGGCGAGCATGACGCCCTCAGGGAGACTCTCGGGGGTTGCCGCGCTGCTCCCGTCACGGCGGCTCTTGTTACGTTCTGCGTCAGTCACGGTCATGGCACTCGTTACGGGAGGGAATTGATGACATCCTGCACCGTCCCGACCAGATCGTCATCGCCGCCGACCAGGACCGCGATCACATTGCTGTTCTGGAAAACGTGCAGCTCATCTCCATCGCTCAGGGGCCGTTCAGCGCTCTTCGAGGCAAGATCCAGCGTGGCAGGATCGAGATCGGCCGCATCCGCCTCACGGTCGGCGACAGCCGCGGCGCCATCGGCATCCGGATAGATGAAGACAAAGAGATTTTGCCCCTCTACCTCGATCGTCTGTCCGGGCTGCGTCAGCTGGTTCGCCTCCGCGCTGTAGCGCCCCGGCTTTGCCTCGAGCCCGGCGTCGCTCAAGCCCTCGACCACGTTCGCAAACTGGTTGCGGCCAGCCTCCGCTACGGGCCGTGGAGGGCCATCCGGCGAATCATCCTCGGTGAAGTAGAAGTAGACGGCGGCGGCGGCAAAGGCAATAGCCGCGATAAAGAGCACCGTGCTCAGCAGATGCGCCCAGCGACGCTCGGTTGGCCGGGAGGCCTGGATTGATGGGTTGGGCATCGTCACCGCTCTGAGATCGTTGTCCGCATTGACAGGGAGTGCGCGTCCATCAGCCGGGGACGCCGCCCGGAGTCATATGTAGCATATCGCGCCGACATGTGCTTGCGCCGTAGGGGGTACCCGCACGATGTTCATCCCACATCATAACGATATGCGTATGATGCGTTGACTATCTATCCAGATATGTGTATAATCATATACAAGCACGGGGGAAGAGTCCCCCGGAATGCCACCAAATGATGCTGGCGCACAGGGAGCAAACGATGAACATTATTCGCAGGATTCTGATTCGCACAAATCGCGGTGGCGGTACTCGCTTCGATCGATACTATGGTGGTGTTATTCGCTCCGGCAGTGGATACCCGACAGCTGACGAGGCACGACGGGATCTTACCGCGTACGAACGCACCTCAGTGCCTTATGGCTGGCCTCGCTAATCCGCCGACAGACCTGCGTCATGCGGTAGACGCCGCGACGCACCTATTGAACTGGGGCCCTCTTTTAGGCAAGCGTGTCTGACCCCCGGCACATCCTCTCCCGGGTTCCAGGTTACAAACAGAGCCCCCTGGTGAAGCAACGAGCACCAGGGGGCTTTTTTCTGTCCTCGGCGATGGCTACAGAGCCTTATCACCAATACGGCATAATGATGTTCCTGCGAATGCCGGAAGCATATGGTGACGATGTGACTTGGCCATGGGGGCATTCTGCGCCGATCACAAGCCGCCTGGACCGCAGCACGTACCGCTTTGGGAGAACGAAACGCCCCTGTACCGGGTTCCCGGTACAGGGGCGCTGATATGACGAGCTCAGACCATGGCGATGATTTACTCGCCCTCGACCTCGGCGATCTGCTCGAGCACCGGCT
>JAUJLY010000051.1 GCA_030447145.1 Thermomicrobiales bacterium | reverse complement strand
GATCGGAAATATGGACCGCCTCGCCGTTCACGCGTGTTCCGTTGGTGCTGTTGAGATCGTAGATCCTGAGATGTTTCCCGTTACGTTCGATGCGCGCATGGCGTCGTGATACATCCGGAGCGTTCAGCACGACGTTGTTCTCAGTTGAACGGCCGATCGTTGAGCTCCCTTCGGTGATGCTGAAGATCTCCCCCGCGAACGCACCGGATGTTGCCTCCAAATGAATTTCCCCTTGGCGGAGGGATGGAACCTCGAATGACGATGTCGCGTCCATGGAGCGTCGGGGCATGACGGGCGGGGACGACTGATGTCCCTGCTCCGGACGCGAATCACGCGAACGCCGTGGAGCACGAACGTGCGGTTGGGACCGATCCGAGATCGAGGCATCAATGACAGGGCTACGGTGACGGACCGTTTCATCTTCTACAAGCGAGACGCTGATCCTGTCGAGCACCGTCAACTGCCGTTGGGAGGCCACTCGCGCCAACCATGATTCCATTTGCCGCGAGAGCCCAGCAGCGAATGCCTCAAACTGGGCATAGTCCTGTGGGTGCAGCCGGACGATGAAGGTGTTCGGGACAAGCTGTGATCCGACGGAAGCGCGTTGCTGGGAAAGCATTGCCCGCTCGAGCTTCCTGCCAATTTCAGCAGGCTGAAGTTTTTGCCGGAAAATGGAGCCCGTGCCACCTTCCAAAAGCCGTTCCATTGTTCGCTCAAAACGGTCCAGAAGGCCCATTGGGTCTCGTCTCCTCGCAGCGGCACCGCACCTCCACGGTCGTGATGAGTATACCGGCGGGTGGAGAGCGGCTCCACGGGCTGTCCCTCCCGCTGGTACATTACTCCGAACGAGCCGGCGGTTTCTCCGGTTTCAACCTTTCGCACTGACCGCTCGGGGAATGCGTCGGCCATGATTGATGCCCGTGATATATGGATTGGCCCATCGGTTCTCTCGGCTGATTTTCTTCAGCTTGGCGACCAGCTCCTCGAGCTGGAAACGGCCGGGGCTGACTTTATCCACTTCGACGTGATGGATGGTCGGTTTGTTCCCAATATCTCGATCGGTCTTCCCGTGCTCGAGGCAATCCGGCGTGGGACCTCACTTCCCATCGACTGCCATTTGATGCTCGACGATCCCGGTTGGTGGGTGGAGGCGTTCGCGGACGCAGGAGCGGACAGAATCGTTTTTCACGCTGAGGCCACGCCTCATATCCATCGCGTAGTTCAATCGATCGAGGGTAAGGGGAAGATTGCCGGTGTCACCATCAACCCGGCGACATCGCTGACGGCGATCGACGAGATTTTGCCGTATGTTGCCCAAGTATTGATTATGACCGTGAACCCCGGTTTCGGCGGACAGTCGTTCATCGAAGGCATGCTCGAGAAGATCAAACGGGTTCGCGAGATGATCGAGCGTCGAAATTCTGATTGTCGCCTAGAGGTTGACGGCGGGATCAACCAGCAGACAATAAGGGAAGTGGTCGACGCTGGCGCGGATATGGTCGTTGCAGGGAGCGCTGTGTTCAGCGCCGGCAATTCGCCGTCAGAAAACCTCGCAGCACTCCGAAACGCGATTCAATAATCGCCCTCCTCAGCATGGTGCATCAGCACAACAGGCACGATGGCAAGTGCCGCCAGGACGCCCGCTGCCAGAAATGTTTCCTGCATAACCTGAACCCCGAGGGGGATGACATGGTCATCGATGAACTGTTGCTGGCGGGCTAGATACTCCGCCGTAGACTCCTCGGCTTCCTGGACTACCGGATCCAGGCGATCCGTGAGCTGCTGAAGCCGGCGCACTCCTGCGGCGGTCAGCAAGGACATACCAATGGTCATTCCCAAAAGCCGGAAGACAAGCGCTGTTGATGCGGCCGCGCCCCTGTTCTCCCCACTCGACGCGTCAAGGGCGACGGCACTCAAGGGGGCCAGGAGCAAACCGAAACCCATACCAGCCAACGCTAACCCTGCTGCCATTTTTGTGATGTTGTCGCGATCCACAACCAAATAGAGGACGCAATACCCGAGAACCGTCAAGGCAACACCTCCGACGGTCATACGGAAGGCGCCGATGCGCTCAGCGATTGGGCCCGAGAGCAGCGCGAAAGCGGCTATGAAGAGCGTCAACGGAGCGAGTAGAAGCGCGCTATCCCGGCTGACAGTATCGGGATTCCGAACGAGGGCCACGAGGACAGGGACGTTGACCATCCCCACCATGAGCGCTGAGCCCACCAGGAAATTCGCGGTAATCGTTGCCGCGAAGAAACCCCGTCGAAGCAGATCAACGGGCAGAATTGGTAGCCTGACCCGTCGTTCCCAGAGCACGAGAGCGACGACCGCCACAGCGGTGATACCTAGCAGCAAGGGGATGTGATCGGCGAATGGGTTGGGAGTGCCGCCAAGCGCACGGAGCCCAGATCCGGCCCTGGCGCCGAACTCGCCTCCGGACGCCAACGCAAGATTGACGCAGATCAATGCAATAGCGAGAAGAGAGGCACCTGGCACGTCGATAGCGCGGGCGGCTTCTCGTTTCTGCAGAGGCGAACGGTGTGGAAAGCCCTTCAAAATAGCAACAAAGGCAACCAGCAGGAAAGGGAGGTTGAGCCAGAAGACCCATCGCCATTGCTGGTCTGTGCCCGGCAACAGGCCGACGATAACCGCACCCCACGTCGGCCCAAGGACCCAGCCCAGCGTGTCAACGGCGCTTACGAGGCCGATGCCGGCCAACCTCATCCGGCGAGGAAGGACATCGCTCGCGAGCGCGATTGTCACAGGTAAAAGCCCCCCGCCCCCAAAGCCCTGGATCGTTCGGCCCGCGACAAGCTCCGAGAGAGACTCGGCTGTCGCACAGAGAACTGAGCCAACGGCGAAGACGGCAAGGCAAACGAAAAATGCAGCTTGGCGCCCGAAGACATCTGAGAGCCGGCCGACGAGCGGGATCGCGACGATGTAGGCAATGAGATACCCGTTGACCACCCAGATGTAGCGGTCGATATCTGCGGTATTGACGCCGAGATCTGGAATAATCGTCGAGAGAATCGAGGCAATGACGGTGAGGTCGACTGCGCCGAGGAAGACGCAGATGAGTCCCGCTGTCAGCGCTCGCGAGGAAAGGATATTCCTGAACTCGATCCGCTCCACGGCGTCATGTGGGTGGTTCAATGTCCACCTGCTCGCCGTGGTTCGAAAGCGTCAAAGTCCAGGTCGCGGGATCATCGACTTCGGGGGCATCAGGCTCCGAAACGACGACCTGTATCAAGTTCCAGGTCTCGCCATCGATCCAAAGGTCCAGGCCAATGTTCTCGCCTTGCATCGTGCCGCTCGTGATGGGCTTCATCACTTCACCTGGGCTTGTTCCACGAATATGGTACGTTTGATGGCCGTCAATCTCCTCATTTCCAACGATCTCGGCATTGTTTACTTTTCCCATAACCGGCCCGAGTCCGTTTTGATTGTCGTAGAGGCTCGTCGGGTCATACCCGAACTCGCTCGGTGCCGGGACCCACTCTCCCGTGACGAGGTCGGTGGTCCAGGATTGCGTTCCGATAGAGATCATGCGAATGGAGACGGTCTTCGAACCCAGCACCTCGACCTGGAATTCCACCTGCACCCGGTCCGGACGGGCCATATCGCCCTCGGCGTTCAGCAGGCGAAAGGTCCCTGAAGAGTCGATCAGTGTTTCTCCCTCGACGTCCATCCGGAAATGCATCGACTCGCTTTCGGCGAGTTGGGCACTCGCGTTCTCCAGCACTTGCTCGGCGGAGATGTCCTCGTTGAGTGATGCGGATTCCTCAGACCCGCACGCGGTGACGAGCAGCAAGAGCGCCAGGAAACCGGCGGCAAATCTGGGAGTGTTCGAGCGCAATGGACATCCTGACGCTAATCGAGGCACAAGAAGAATAAGCAGGAAAATGGCTACCTGCCTCAAGCCGGCAAACCGGGGTCACTCAGAGTTTATCATCTGCTTTCGGTATGCTTGTGATCGAACGCTGACGGTACTGCCCACGATCGGCAAGCGGGGTGATTCAACCTGTACCGGAAAACCACATGAATTGGACGGCGACGTGCGGACCCTCCTGTCCGCAATCGCCTTGAAGCACTCGGGAGTCCACTTTGAGCGCGGCAGCACAGGACCTCCAACTTACGGTTGGCAGCATGACGCACACCGGAGGGCGGGAGAACAACGAGGATTCGATCCTCGTCGAGACGTTACCGCCAATTACTCCTGGCTCCGGTCCCGGTTACCTGCTGGCGGTAGCGGACGGCATGGGAGGTTACGAGGGAGGCGAGATTGCCAGCAAGTTGGCGATCGATCTGGTGCGGGACCTCTTCGCCCGCGACCAGCCAGCGGATATTGCACTTGCGCTGAAGCAGGCCTATCGCCGGGCGAACGATGCAATCTACTCGCAGGGAGCGGGAACTGCCGACGCCCCCCCGATGGGTACAACGCTCGTGACGGCAGTGGTACGAGGCAAGTACGTGACGATCGCCAATGTCGGTGATAGTCGTGCCTACCTTATGCGAGCCAATCAGCTCACTCAGGTGACGCAGGATCATTCCCTGGTCGCCGAGCAAGTGCAGCAGGGGCAGATCTCCGAAGACCAGGCTCGCAAAAGCAGGCAGCGGAATGTTTTGACCCAGGCGCTTGGGACGAAGGAGACGCTCGACAAGCGGATGCCGAGTATCTACGAGCTGGCTCTTCTGCCAGAGGATCGGCTACTACTCTGTACCGATGGTTTTTTTGACGTCCTGACCCACGATGACTATTTGCAGCTCATGTCAGGAGATGACCCAAGCGAGGCGGCGGCGCAGCTCACCTCGCTCGCGGTGAAGAGACGAACTACTGACAACGTGAGTGCGATTGTCCTCGCGGTAGGGGCATCGCTTACAACGGTGCAGCGTCAGCAGATAAGTGCGGAGTTGGCGGAACAGCGCGGAAATGCCATGGGAGCGATGCTTATCCCGGCACTCGTGTTGATTGTCGTGATCATTGCCATCGTGGCGGGCATTTATTTCTATATGTAGCGCGAACGGGAAGACCAGGGCGCGAACGTCACTACTGGAAATCAATCCCCTCAGCCAGTGTGTGAGGAAATTATGATCCTTGCACACTGGCATTACAGTGCTCCATTCACCCTTGTCGTCGCCGACTGACGCCATGATGCTGTGGAAACCTCAGCGCACTCATTGGCGGACTTGTGGGCGGCTCGATATCGGAGTGTCGCGTGATACGCGAGACCATCGTTCCCGCCCTTTCCGGGATAGTTGCCCTTCACATCGGCAATGGGGCGTGCTGCCAGTCTAGACCCGTGCGGCGGTCCCTGAAACAGAAACCATCAGCATGCCGCCCTGGGATCCAGCAGTCTCGTAGTCGAGGACGACTCCCACGATGGCATTGGCGCCGAGCGAACCAGCAAGCTCCTCCATTTCCTGCATGGCGATCTCGCGCGCCTTGGCTTGCTCCTTTTTATATGCCTGGGACCGACCAACTACGATGTCCCGGACCCCAGCGAAGAGGTCCTTTATGATGTTTGCGCCGAGGACTGCTTCTCCAGTGCAGCGATCCCTAGGGATCGCTGCACTGGACGGCCTTCAGCCACAGGTGTGGTGGTGATAATCATCACTGTGCTCCTTTTATCGAATTCGCTCGATTTGGGACTGGACACCGCATACGGTAGGTGAAGGGCTGGGACAGACGCTACCCAGTGCGACCGAAAGAGACAACGTCAGTCGGGTACCATTCATCCCATGAAGACCCTGCCGCCCGAGGCGCCCTTGCCTCCTGTCCCGCCCATTGACGCGCATACGCATCTCTTTCCCCCTGAACTCATCTATCGGCGAGAACAATTGCTGCGCAGTGATCCATGGTTCGGACACGCCTTCGGTTCTCCCAAGGCAAAAATGATCGGTGAGGACAGTCTGCTCGCAAGCATGGAGGCGGCGGGCTACGCAATGTCGGTGGTGCTTGGCTGGCCCTGGCGTGATCAGGGAATCTGTCGGGAGCACAATGCGTATCTTGCGGACGTGGCGCGGCGCTATCCATCCCTCCTCGCCTGGCTCGGTATCATCAACCCATGTTTGCCCGACGCGTCCTCCGAGATCCGGTTCTGTGCTGATCACGGCGCTGTGGGATTCGGCGAGTTGAATGCAGATGGTCAGGGGTTCGACTGGGCGGTTCCGAATGAGATTGCCGGGGCCTTCGATAGCTTCGCGAGGGCGGGTCTGCCGGTGCTCATCCATACGTCGGAGCCCGTCGGCCACAGCTATGCCGGTAAGGGGTCCGCTACCCCCGACCGATTGCTGAAATCGCTTGCTGCCTTTCCCGATGTTCAGTTCATCATGGCGCACTGGGGCGGCGGACTCCCGTTCTATGAATTGATGCCAGAAGTGCGGGAGCTGACACGTAATGTGGTGTACGACAGCGCTGCATCGACGTATCTGTTTGATTTCAAAATATTCCCGGTATTGGAGCAGACCGTAGGTCCTGAGCGGTTGCTCTTTGCGACCGACTACCCTGTACTGGCCCAGGGAAGATTCCTGCAGCGGGTGTTATCTTCCGGGTTGAGCGATGCTGCAATGCCGCTCGTGCTTGCCGGGAACTCACGCCGAGTGTTCAATCTCAAGGAGCGGACAGGTTCATGATCGCTGGACTGATTGGGTCGATCCATCGAGTGGAGCAGGACGCCGTTCTTGTGAACGTTCACGGAGTGCTTTACCGCGTCTTCGCGACAGGACGAGTCGTTTCAACCGCATCCGAGCAAATAGGGGAACGGGAGTTTTTCACCCATCAGGTCGTTCGTGAAGATGCGCAGCTCCTGTACGGGTTCCTTACTCCCGCGGATTTGCAGTGGTTCCAGACGCTGATATCGGTCAACGGGGTGGGTCCGCGTATGGCACTGGCCGTCCTGACGCGGTTCTCGGCAGACGAACTGCTGTCAGTTATCGCGAATGAGCAGATCGATCTGCTAGTGACGGTGCCCGGTGTGGGCAAGCGCACGGCCTCACGGATGATTCTCGATCTACGCGGAAAGCTGCCGGAAAACCTGGAGACGCCTGTCTCCCTGGCCGGTCTCGGCAACCCGGACGCGCTCGAAGCGCTGCAGGCCCTGGGATACTCCTTCGCCGAAGCCCGCAGCGCGCTCGGGCACGTGAAGCTGGCGGACGATGCCACGGTCGAGGACCACATCGTTGCCGCGCTGCGGGAGCTTGGCGGGGATTAGCGGTCGCGGTCCAAACGTCGCTGAATTGCCCTGGCATGGCCACTCAGGCCCTCAGCCTCTGCGATCCTCATCGTTGCCGGACCCAGTTCCGCGATTGCTCTCGCGTTCCCTGCCAATAGCGAAATTACTTTCTGGAAGTCTCCGACGTTGACCGGTGAGGAGTACCGTGCGGTTCCTCCTGTGGGCATCACGTGACTGGGGCCAGCTGTGTAGTCACCAAGGGCTTCAGGGCTGGATTCACCGATGAAGATGCCTCCGGCATTTCTGACCTTTGGGACCAAAGCCCAGGGATCCCTTACGAGCAGACAGAGATGCTCAGGCGCGTAGCTATTCGCATAGTCGACAGCTTCTTGGAGCGAATCGACAAGCGCTACGACCCCATTATTTTCCAGGGAAGCACTGATAATTTTTTCTCGCTCGAGCTCAGCCACTTGGCGGGAAATCTCGGCCGGGATAGCGTCCGCGAGCTCGGGGCTCGTGGTAATGAGGATCGCAGACGCGACAGGGTCGTGTTCCGCTTGGGCGATGAGATCGGCCACAACAATCTCGATGTCGGCGGATTCGTCAGCGATAAGCAGCGTTTCGGTCGGACCAGCGATCTGGTCGATCGCGACGGTGCCTGAAACCCGCTGCTTGGCAAGGGCGACGAAGGTGTTGCCCGGTCCGTAGATTTTGTCCACCTGCGGCACTGACTCAGTGCCAAATGCAAGCGCGGCGATGGCCTGGGCGCCTCCAATGGCGAAAACACGGTCTACTCCGGCGATTGCAGCGGCGGCGAGAATCACGTCCGAGATGCCGTCCTCTCCACGCGGAGGGGTGGCAATAATGATCTCTTCCACGCCTGCTACGCGCGCCGGAATCGCTGTCATCAGGAGCGAAGAGGGGAGGGCGGCAGACCCGCCAGGCGTATAGATGCCCACCCGCTCGAGCGGTCGGACGATCTGGCCAAAGACTCCCAACTCTTCTGCATCGAACCACGATTGCCGGACCTGTCGCTCGTGAAACGAGCGAATCCTCCCCTCTGCGATCTTCAGCGCGTCGCGGAGCTCAGGATCCAGGGCCTCCAGTGCCCGGTTCCACTCCGTTCGGGGCACCTCCAGCTCTTCCAGTGCTCGCTGGTCGAAGATTTCGGTGTAGCGTCGTACAGCTGTGTCCCCCTCGGACTGCACATCGCGCACGATCTGGTCGACGACCTCGTGGGCTGTCATCGGCCGTCCGAAAATTTCGGCATTGCGGTCCTGGATGGATTGCGACAATGCCGGTTCCGGCTGTTCTCCCCGGCGCAGGAGCTGCTTTTGCGTCCCGGCACCCGATAGTCGAGTGATCTTGATGTGTTGGGCCATTGTGGCCTCCTTACGTCCGTAGCGAGCCGTTCACCTGACTCTTGAGCCCCCGCTCGATTTTCTTGCGTACCTTGCCCAACTCCGCATCGGTCATCGCCCGGTCAGGCGCAGTGAAGGTGAGTCGATATGCAAGGCTCCTCTTTCCCTCACCGATCTGCTCCCCTTCGAAGACATCGAAGAGCACGATTCGGGTGAGAAGGGGACCAGCGTTCCCTCGCAGGGAGTCTTCCACGGCCGCGGCCGTCGTGCCCTTGTCTACGATGACGGCGAAGTCCTGCTCGACCGGGAGGAAGCGATCCACCTTGATAGCCGGGCTGCTGGCGGCTTGTCGCAATCGAAGCAACGTCGAAAGATCAAGCTCGGCAATAACGAGACGGAAATCGCTCACGCCCAGTTCTCGTGCGAGATCCGGTCGCACCTCTCCAACGATACCCAAGGTCTCATCACTAATGGTGACCCGGGCGGTTCGTCCGGGATGCAAGGCGCTGTGACTGCCCGCCTCCCAGACAGCCTCCGCGATTCCAGTCCTATCAAGAACTGCCTCGATAGCGCCTTTCACGTCGAAGAAGTTGATCTGGTCATTGGCATCGGGATGGGCGTTGAAGCGATCGAACGGTTCCCGGAAGCCGGCCCATGCGAGGCCCAGCAGTGTCGGCTCGCTTGGAAGCGTATCCGCCCCGGTACCGATGAAGACGTGGCCCGTTTCAAAGAGACGAACCGTCTTCTGATGTCTCAGGTTGTATGCAACCGCAGAGACGAGCGCGGGAACAAGGCTCGTGCGAAGGACCGGTTGCTCGGCGTTGATGGGGTTCTTGAGGCGTAACAGGTTGTCGCCTGTCACAGCGTATGTCAGTCCGCCAGTTGGCTCCAGCGACCAACGTTCGATATCCAGTTCCGACACGGTGACATATGTGCGCCCCTCATACCCGCCGGCGCCTATGAGCGTCTTCCTGATATCTCGCTCGAGCATGAACATCGGATCGCGCTCAACGGTCGGCGTCTCGCCGGTGATCAGGGTTGCGGGGAGAGCTTCGTAACCGACGATCCGCGCAACTTCC
Organism: Thermomicrobiales bacterium; assembly: GCA_030447145.1. GTDB lineage: Bacteria > Chloroflexota > Chloroflexia > Thermomicrobiales > UBA6265 > UBA6265. The sequence goes on along the minus strand of JAUJLY010000051.1, from coordinate 1,729 downwards.
TCGATCACGTCCTCTGCGATCGTCACGTCCGATCGCCAGGTCGGCACCTGGACGGTCAGCGTATCGTCGGCGTCGATCGCGGGTGCAAAGCCGAGTCGCGACAGAACATCAAGCACTGTTTTCCTCGAAATTTCCATCCCGAGTACGAGACCGATCTTGCTCAAGGGTAGAGATACCGTCCAGGGTTGAACGGGGCGGGGATACTCATCGTCCCAGCTGCGGACTGTTGCGCCCGGACAGAGGTCCATCACCAGCTTCGCGGCACGGAGGTTCGCTTGCCAGGCAAGCTCCGGGTCGAGCCCACGCTCAAAGCGTGCGGAAGCGGCTGTCCGTAGCTTGAGACGTCGAGCCGTCTGTCGGACGGAAACCATGTCGAAGTTCGCTGACTCAAGCAGGATCGACGTGGTGTCGTCTGTGACCTCACTGTTGACGCCGCCCATGACTCCGGCGATGGCAATTGCTTTTTCAGCATCAGTGACGAGCAAATCATCCGGGACCAACGTCCGGGTGACGTGGTCGAGCGTTTCGATGACCTCGCTGTCGTGGGCACGGCGCACAATGATCTTCTTGCCGCTCACGTTCCTCAGATCGAAGGCGTGCAACGGCTGGCCGACCTCAAGCATCACGTAGTTCGTGATATCGACAAGGTTGTTGACCGGGCGTAGCCCTGCGGCCGTCAGCCGCCGTGTCATCCAAGCCGGCGACGGCGCGACTTTCACACCGTCCATGACAACCGCCGAGTAGCGAGGACAGAGATCGGGTGCGTCGACACGGACCAAATTCGTTGAAGGTTCGATGGAGGAGAGATCCACCATCTCCGGCTGGTGGACTCTCGTGCTGACGATCGCTGCCGCCTCCCTGGCGATCCCCAGAATGGAAAAGGCGTGCACGAGGTTCGGTGTAATCTCGAATTCAATCACTGCATCGCCCAGATAGTCCTCGAGAGGCATGCCCTTGGGCGCATCCGGCTCCAGGACCAGGATGCCCTCATGCTCCTCCGAGATGCCCAGCTCCTTCTCGGAACAGACCATCCCGTCGGACCGCACGCCCCGAATGGCGCCCGGTTTCAATGTCTTGTATCTGAGCTCATCGGCGTAGGCATCAACGAGCCTTGCACCGGCGAGTGCGAGGGCCACTTTCTGCCCCTCCGCGATATTCGGCGCACCAGTAACGACGGTGAGTTGGTGATCTATGGCATCGACTTCAGCGAGAACAAGACGGTCAGCGTCGGGGTGGGGCGTGACCTTTGTCACCTCGGCGACATACACCTTGTCCCATTCGGCACCGATTTGCTGTATTTTCTCTGCTTCCCGCCCCGCCATCGTCATGCGCCTCCCGAGCTCGTCCGGTGCAAGGTCGACGGGTACCAATTCCTGTAGCCAGCGGTAAGGGACGTTCATCTAGTGTGGGGTCTTTCTTTCTACAGGCCGGCGGTGGTGAATCGGCGGAGGAATCGAAGGTCATTGCCGGCGAATGCGCGGACATCGTCGACGCCGTACTTCATCATGATCAGTCGCTCGATGCCAAGCCCGAAGGCAAACCCGGTGTACTGCTCAGGGTCATAGCCGACACCCCGGAGGACCTTCGGATGAACCATGCCGGCGCCCCCCATTTCAAGCCAGCCAGTGTGCTTGCAGACCCGGCAGCCTTTGCCATCGCATATCGCGCAATCGACCGCGAAGTCGACCCCGGGCTCAACGAAGGGGAAGAAGTCGCAGCGGAAGCGTAC
>JAUJLY010000050.1:9547-11345 GCA_030447145.1 Thermomicrobiales bacterium | reverse complement strand
TGGCGCTGGCGTGTCTTCACGGACAACCCTGCTGCGATCCTCCTCTCCATCAGATAACCGGAGGCGGCACCGGAAAACTTGGATCCTCAGGACTGAACGTGTTGTCGAAACCGCGATCATTATACGGCACATGGTGCAGAGTGTTTTACGACAAACATCTCGCTGTTGGCTGCAGCGCGACACCGTAGTAGATCGGATCGCCTTGGGACAGGTTAGTGTATCCGAAAAGGGATCTGGCAAGATCTCTGGATGGTGGCGGGGACATCGCCGCTGGCATACGTTTTCCGTCGCTTTCGTTACTGGCCAGTGAGCTTCTCCACCAATGCCTCCAACGTCACGGCTGGATCACCATAGGTGAGGAGGGTGTCGTCAACGTCGCCGAAGATACCGGCGTCGTAGGGTCCACGCAGTGCGACATGGACGACCCGGCCGGCTCCCGCACGGGCTATGAGGTCTCTGCCGATCTCTGCCTGGTAGGCGTTGTCGGTCGCATCCCGGGTCATGAGGACGAGCGTCTCCGCGTTCCCAACGGCTTCGCGTGCCTCGGCAATCTCCGCGTCGCCGGGGTCATGGCCTAGGGTTATAACGGTCGCGTTAGGAAGCCGCCCGGTGATGCCCTGCTGGATAACTCGGCCAAGGTTGAACGGATCCCCAAACTCAAAGTGGCGAAGGCGCTGGAAATCCACGACGATTGTTTTTCGTGATGGGTCGAGCCGCTCAAATGCACCCGTGGCAGAACGGATCGTCCGCGCCGCGACCTTCCGCGCACTGTCGTGGAAGCGAGCATCGAGTGAGCCGAGCGCTGGCAATTCACCAATGTGGAACTGCTCACGAAGCTTGGCGAGTCGTTGCCCAGACGCCTCGAAGATCTCCACGGGCAGCGTGCCTTCTTCCAAGGCGGCCACCAGTGCCTGGTGCCGTTCCACGAGGAGAGCGGGTGTCTCGTTCGACTCCAGGACATCTACCCCGGCGGCCTTTGCCTGGACCGTACCGGCCGCATGACCGTAGCGGGTGCTAATGGCGTCCATCGACATCGAGTCAGTAAAGATCACCCCCTGGAAACCCATCTCGTCGCGCAACAGACCGGTGAGAATCCGGTGGGAGAGTGTCGCGGGATGCTCGTCGAGGGCCGGGAAGACGATGTGCGCCGACATTACGGCCGGGACTCCCGCGTCGATGGACGCCTGGAAGGGAGCCAGCTCGACGCTGCGGAGCCGCTCGATCGGTTGATCGATGACAGGCAGGCCATGATGGGAATCGACGCTGGTGTCGCCATGACCGGGGAAGTGCTTGACGGTGGGGATGACCTTTTCCTCAATGTGGCCTCGAATGAAGGCGACCGCAGCCCGGCTGACGACCTCCGGCGTCTCGCCGAAGGCGCGGGTGCGGATGACCGGATTCGCCGGGTTGTTGTTCACGTCCACGGTCGGCGCGAAGTTGACGTTGATGCCGGCCTCGAGGAGTTGCCGCGCCGTCACGCGGCTCATTTCCTCGATATCTTCGGGCGACAGATGTCCGATTGCCATTCCGCCGGGCGCTGTCACCATGTCGACCGGCAGGCGGGTGACAATCCCTCCCTCCTGATCGGCGGCAATAAGGAGGGGAGGCATACCCTGGGCCCGGGCTTCAGCCTGGAGTTCATCGGTGAGTACGCGGATCTGCTCGCGGCTCGTCAGGTTGTCGGCAAAGAAGAGTACGCCGGAGGGGCGGATGACCCGAAAGGCATAACGCGCCTCGCCGGTGAACTCTGGTCCCCTGAAGCGGAACATGAGGCTCTGGCCGGCGAGTTCCTGGTGTC
>JAUJLY010000050.1:0-9447 GCA_030447145.1 Thermomicrobiales bacterium | reverse complement strand
AACTCTGGTCCCCTGAAGCGGAACATGAGGCTCTGGCCGGCGAGTTCCTGGTGTCGGGTCGATGCCATTGAGATCTCCTGATGACTCCGCTTACATCAACGCTTCGCCCTTGAGATACCGAATGAATGCCTGCGCGGCGGCCGGCTTCTCCTCATCGGGGACTGCATTGAGGGCGTTGATCAGGGCGGCACCGACGATCGCGCCGTCAGCGATCTCGCCCACCTGGTTGACATGCTCCGGTTTTGAGATGCCAAACCCGATAGCGAGCGGGAGGTCTGTGTAGCTGCGGACCCGTTCGATGTATTCGCCAAGTGAGTCCGACATCTTCTCGCGGGCGCCGGTGACGCCCTTGACCGAGACACAATAGAGAAACCCGCTGCCGCGCTCGGCGGCTATGGAGAGCCGCCGCTCGGTGCTTGTCGGTGCAACCATGAAGATGAGGTCACGGCCATGCTTGATGCATTCCTGGCGCAGGGTGTCCGCTTCCTCGGCGGAAAGATCCGGCACGATGAACCCGTCGACTCCAGCTTCCGCAGAGTCGGCCACATACCGCTCGATACCGTACTTCAGGATCGGATTGTAGTAGCCCATCAGGAGGAAGGGCGCAGTGATGCCCTCTGCCCGCAGCTCGCGCACCAACTGGATGCAGTCGGGCAGGCGCGTGCCGTTGTCGAGCGCGATCTGACTCGTTGCCTGCACCGAGGGCCCGTCGGCGATGGGATCGGAGAAGGGCACGCCGATCTCCACCATTTCCGCGCCCGCATCGCCCAGCGCCCGGATGATCTCCTTGCTCATCGCAAGTGTGGGGAATCCGGCCGTATGGTAGGGCATCAGTGCGGTCCTACCCTCGCTCTTGAGACGGGCGAAGGTTTCGCCGATGCGGCTCTGTGTCGTCGTGCTCACAGCTCCACTCCAAGGGCTTCGGCAACAGTGTGCATATCCTTGTCGCCGCGACCGGAGAGATTGACGACGACCGACGCATCGGGACCGAGATGCCTGGTGTGCTTCGCCGCGTATGCGATCGCATGACTCGATTCCAGTGCCGGGATGATCCCCTCCGTGCGGCAGAGGAGCTTGAAGCCCTCCAGCGCTTCCTCGTCAGTGATCGCCGCGAAGGTGGCGCGTCCGGAGTCCTTCATCCAGCTCAACTCGGGGCCCACGCCGGGGTAGTCGAGTCCGGCTGAAATCGAGTGCGTTTCGATGATCTGGCCATTGTCGTCCTGGAGGATGTAGCTCCAGGAGCCGTGCAGCACGCCTTCATCGCCCTTGACGAGGGTGGCCGCGTGTTTGGTTCCCTCCAGGCCATGGCCGCCGGCTTCGACACCGACGATCTCAACGTCCTTCTCGGGAATGAAATCGTAGAAAAGTCCCATCGCATTCGAGCCACCGCCGACACAGGCGACGATCATGTCCGGCAGACCTCCAACCTGCTCCGCGAACTGCGCCTTCGCCTCGCGTCCAATCACGCTTTGGAAATCCCGGACGATCATTGGGTAGGGGTGCATGCCGGCGACCGTACCGAAGATATAAAAGGTATCGTCGACATTGGTTACCCAGTCGCGGATCGCCTCGTTGATCGCATCCTTCAGTGTCTTCGAGCCTGAGGTGACGGAAACCACCTCAGCACCGAGCAAGCGCATGCGGAAGACATTGAGCGACTGACGATGGATATCCACCTCGCCCATGTAGACGATGCACTTGAGCCCGAGTAGCGCACAGGCGGTCGCGGTGGCAACACCATGCTGACCGGCGCCGGTCTCGGCGATGATGCGGTTCTTGCCCATGCGTTTCGCAAGCAGGGCTTGACCGAGGGCGTTGTTGATCTTGTGGGCACCGGTGTGGGCGAGGTCCTCACGCTTGAGGAAGATGCGCGGTCCGTTGCCGCCACCGGCCTCCGTGGCGAAGCGCGTGGCCTCGTAAAGCGGGGTCGGGCGACCAACGTAGTAGGTGGCGAGACGGTCGATCTCGGCCTGGAAGGCAGGATCCTTTCGTGCTTCCTGGTATGCCTCGATAAGCTCCGAGATGGCGGGCATCAAGGTCTCGGGGGCGAACTGCCCACCGAAGCGACCAAAGTAACCGTTGGCGTTTGGAAGCTCTGCCGTAGCCTGGTAAACGCGTTGTTCGTGTGACAAGGTGAGTTGCTCCTGCGCGGAATGTTCCGGGATGCACGAAGGCGGCATTGCTTCCTTTAGTGTGCGGTGTTCGCGGGATTCCGTCGAGGTTCCGGGCCGGGTTGCAGTGGACTCTTTCGTTACCTGGTGCTCGCATCAGAGCCGGGATAGAGCAGGTCCACCAGCGATGAGTCGTAGATCGGAAAGACGTCACCGTCTGCCCTTCGTTGTGTGTGGTTCCCTGGCGGTCCAGATTGTCCAGTAATCCTGCTCAGTGATCGGCCATGTCTCACCAACCCCGATTCTTATAGCATCGATGAGTTGTTCCAACTCGGTATCCGTGAGGGCATGGAGGATGGAGCACCCGATGCGAGCATGGAGGTCGTCCTGCAGCTCGGTGAGCGAAAGGTACATGCGGCGAACTTCCGCTACTGACACGGTGTTCGCTCTTTGCAGTCCGGCCTGCAGGAGCGCAGTCGTGACATCCTCTGTGGCCGGACGTCGCTCCTTTTCCAGGTGAAGGAGCCGGGGGAAGATCTCGAAGAAATACCCGCGCAGGTGCTGCGGGGATGCGGGCTGAAGGACATCCTCATATGTCCGGTCCTGTACGATCAATGTGCCGTTCGGAGCGAGAATGCGGAATGCCTCGGAAAACCCGGCAGGAAGATCGGGGAGGTGGTGGATAAGGGCTCGTTGGAAGACGATGTCAACCGAGCCGTCCGGCAATCCCGTGTTGATGGCATCCGCGCACCAGAATGAGATGGAGGAGGCGCCTGCGGATGCTTTCCGTGCATCAGCAATCATCTGACTGGAGAAATCGTCGCCGACAACCGATGCCGCACCGAGGGAGCGCCACGCGCGGGAGTAGATGCCGCCACCGCAACCGATATCCGCAACGCGCAGATCGGTTGGGTCGACGATAGCGAGCATGGCATTGGCCCAACTGGCGTCCGCATCTCGCGTTGCATAGCTCCCTTCAATGTGGGAGCTGTGAAAATCCATGCCCATTTAGCTCCCCGCGCCAACCATCCCGGGACCTACCTGAACTCACCACTGTTCACCGTCGTGCATCGGCCTGTATTTCATGGCAGGATGTTGTCAGGGAAGCTGCGTCGAACAGGTCTGATGATAGAGCAACGGGGTACCGCGTGACGGAGATGACAGAGCGACACGATATTCAAAATCGCGAGGACATTGCGCGTCTGGTGCAGACGTTCTATACGCGCGCATTTGCCGATCCCGTTCTTGGACCGATCTTCATCGACGTGGTGCAGATGGATCTCGCGGCGCATATGCCGATCATGTGCGATTTCTGGGAGAACATTCTCTTCGGGGCACGCAAATACCCAGGCGGCATGATGATGGTTCACTTCAGGGTGCATACGAAGACAGCGCTGGAACCGCATCACTTCCAGCATTGGCTTGATTACTGGGTGGAGACCGTCGATGAGCTCTTCAATGGGGAACGAGCGACGATCGCGAAGGTCCACGCGAGCCGCACCGCGGTAGCCATGGCGAACCGCTTCGAGGAACTGCCGGGTGGACCGCCGGTTGGAGTGACGCCTCGCTCCTACTTCTCCTGACAGGTTTCTCTGCAACATATACGAGTGTCCGCGTCCGGATTGTGCTTCCAGTCCGGCAACGGCATAGAGCATCCGCCTGGATGCCGAGGGCACAACCATCTGGTCACAAAGCACTTCTCGCGTGATAGAGTAGGGATGATTGCAGACCAGTACAGAATCATCGCATCCAGTTTCTCATCGCATGGAGTCGAGTCATGGATGTCCTCTTGTTGCTCGTGCGATTGGTGCTTGCCGGTGTCTTTGGGTTAGCTGCGGTCACCAAACTGGCCGACCTGCCCGGTTCACGGACTGCCATGCGGGACTTCGGGATCCCCGAGCGCTATGCTGGGCCGGCAGGGCTTGCCCTGCCACTTGTCGAGTTCGCCGTTGCCATCCTGCTGCTGCCCCAGGCAACCGCCTGGTGGGCCGTCCTCCTTGGGCTAGGCTTGATCCTGACCTTTATCGTAGGCATCGGCTACACCCTCTCGCAGGGACGGACCCCTGATTGCCACTGCTTTGGGCAGGTCTATTCCGAGCCAGTGGGGAAGTCGACGCTTGTGCGGAACGCCATCTTTGCGGCCCTGGCCGGTTTGCTGGTGGTCCAGGGGCCCGACGGGCAGGGCGCGAGCGTCGTCGGCTGGCTGGGTGATCTGTCGACCGCAGAGGGGATTCTGCTTGTAGTGGGATTGCTCGTTCTTGCCGGGATTGCGGGGATCGGCTGGCTGCTGGTTCAGCTGATGCAGCAGAATGGCCGGCTGCTGCTCCGGGTCGAGGCGCTGGAAGGGGCCCGGGGACCGGAGAGTGTTCCCGCCCAACCTGCTGCTCCCGAGACCGGTTTGGCCATTGGCACTCCCGCGCGGGCATTCAGCCTGGCATCAACGGATGGCGAGACCGTGACACTGCAGAAGCTGCAGGAGGGGGGACGATGCGTCTTGCTCGTCTTCACCGATGTGAATTGTGGGCCGTGTACCAGCCTGATGCCGGAGATCGGGCGGTGGCAACAGGAGCACGGGAACGCGCTTACCATCGCATTGATCAGCCGGGGCTCGGTCGAGGCCAACGTGTCCAAGCAGCGCGAACATGGGCTGGCCAACGTGCTGATGCAGCGGGACCGGGAGGTTTCCCAGGCATACGAATCGATCCCGACGCCGAGCGCCGTGCTGGTTCGTCCCGACGGCACGATTGGTTCCCGGGCGGCACTCGGAGCCCAGGCGATCCGCTCGTTGATTGCGCAGGCGACGACCCGGTCGCTCCCGATGGCGCCCGCCGCGGCAAACAGCCATCGGGCAGCGGCGACGCGTCCGCCGTCGAAGGTTGGAGAGCCTGCGCCGGCGATCGAGTTTCCCGATCTCACGGGTGATCAGGTGAACCTGGAGGTGTTCCGGGGCGAGCGGACGCTGCTGCTCTTCTGGAACCCGGGTTGTGGCTTTTGCAAACGGATGCAGGATGACCTGAGGGCATGGGAGGAGAATCGACCGGCCGATGCACCGCAACTCCTCGTCATCTCGAACGGGACGGTGGAGGCCAGCGCCGAGATAGGCCTGCGTGCCCCGGTCCTACGGGATCAGGGGTTTGCCACGGGGCGGGCGTTTGGCGCCGGGGGAACTCCATCAGCTGTCCTGATCGATGCTGAGGGGAAGATCGCATCTGAGGTGGCCGTCGGCACCCCAGCGGTTCTGGAACTTGCAGGTAGAACGTCAGAGACTGCCGGGCAGACCCGGTAGCCGCATGCCCACATAGTAACGACTGCCCTGCTGGCATGTGAGCGTCAGTCGTCAGTGCTTCGGAGGGCAGGGACGACCTCCTCGGCGAAGAGGCGGAACTGCTCATCGTAGTCACCGACGACCGGCCAGAAGGTGAAGCCACCGACACCACCTTCATGGACGAGGCTTCGCAGCCGCTCGATCCACCAGGTAGAGTCACCCCAGTAGACGCCCTCGTTGCGGGGGCGCATACGGCTCTGTCCGGTTTCGATAAATCCCATGACGTTGTAGTAGATGCGAAGCCCACCAGGCTCGCGGCCGAACTCCGCGGCGCCCTGGTCAAGCTGGTCTCGAAACCACGAAAGACGCTCGGCCGGCACGTAGGTGGTGCTGAGGCTGATGCCATCTGCCAGCTTTGCGGTGAGGCGCAGGGACTGCGGTCCCATCGCGCCGGTGATGATCGGTATCCGTCGCACAGGACGCGGGCCGAAGTGGACATCTCGCACCGAGAGTTCCTTGCCCTCATGGCTGAATGGCTCACCGTCTGACTCCCATACTCCACGCACAATGTGCAATGCGTCAGAGAATGCGCGGAATTTCGCGCCCTTCTCGCCGAGATCGGGACCGCCCAGGCCAACGATACCCTCATCCGATGCTCCGGCACCCAGGCCAAGGAGCAAGCGGCCTCCGCTGATCGCGTCCAGGGTTGCGGCCTCCTTGGCGATCATGGCCGGCAGCCGTAGCGGTGTGGTCATCACGTTCGGACCGAGCATGATGCGCCCGGTCGCCCCGGCGAGTGCGGAGATGAGCGTCCACGTCTCGACAAAACCGGGGTTGTAGGCGTGGTCCTGGATGAGGGCGTGATCGAATCCGAGGTGCTCTGCGAGCTGCGTGGAGTGAAGCGCCTTCCCGTAATCGGGAGAGGGATCGACATTGATACCGAAGCGGATGTCTGAAGGGGTCGCCATGCGGTGGTCCTTTTGGGCGGAAGCGAGGGTCGATGATGGTATTCGAATGCGGAGCGGTCCATCGCGGCTCACGCGACCAAACGATGAAAGGTGGGAAAAGCAAGCGTCCGCTGGTCCGGGTCGAAGCATGCACCGGTCTAGCCAGCCATAGGACAGGAGCACTTCGCGCAGGACTCACATTGGGCGGTTCCAACGGAACCGAGCGGGAGCGGCCTCATGGCCGAGCCGACAGGGTATTCTCGTTACGGGCACCGCTTCGCGTAGGATTCATCGCTGCGCTTTGGATGACGGTTGCGGACTGCGGGTGCGCCCGTAAGGCGAATGAGGCCCGCTGCCGCTTCTCGCCTTCCGGGCTCGGCCGGCCGGTAGCGGGCCCTTGCTGGACTCTGAATGACTGAGAATCGGCAAGGCAGGTCTCCTCCCGTACAGGCAGGCTCCATATCGGCCCTCTGGCATGACGGGCGAACTCGTTGCTCGCCCGCGAGAAGTGGTGCCGTCGTTATGTCTTTGGCAGGAGTTGGATCATCTCGCGAACGGCAGCGATCTCATCATCGTTGATCGTGTGTGTCATGCCCTCGTAGATGCGCACGTCGACCCTGGCGCCTGCTTCCTCAAAACGACGGGCGCTCTCCCGCACGAGATCCGGTGAGACGTGATCATCGACGGTGCCACTGCCGATGAAGACAGGCAGACCGTGCACATCGATCATCCGTTGGTGCCGGCCCTCCGGCGGCCCAGTGAGTGCACCGCTGAATCCGGCAACGGCACCAATCGGTCGTGAGCCACGAGCGGCGTATTCGAGTGAGAGGCACGCCCCCTGCGAGAAGCCGGCGACCATGACGGCCTTCGGCTCCAGGCCCGCGCTTGCGACAGCATCAACCAACTGGTCGATCAGGACGAGGGCGCTTGAGAGCCAGGGCTCATTGTCCTCAATTGGTGCAATAAATCGGTAGGGATACCATGTATTGCCGCTTGCCTGGGGTGCAAGGAAGGCGACATTCTGGGCGATCTCCAGGCCCTCTACGAGATTCGGGGCGAGCTGGAGAATGCTCTGTGCGGTCGCGCCCCGACCGTGGATGAGCACAACGACGGCAGTCGCGGTCTCCAGAGGTGCTCCGTAGTGGAGCACCTGCGCCTGGGCATGTGGACCGTCGGTTATCTGGTTCGGCTGGATCATGCGTTGGCCCCTTCCTTCACCGGCTGGCCGTATTCGGTCGTGGTGACGGCCTTCGAGGAGTCGAGCGGCTTCACGTAGGCCTCGATTTGCTCCCGTCGGGGTTCCAGGAATGGTGGCAGGGCAAGCTTTTCGCCGAGCGAGTCCAGCGGCTCATCGGTTACGAAGCCCGGCCCGTCGCTGGAGATTTCATAGAGGACACCACCCGGCTCGCGGAAGTACATCGCCTTGAAGTAGAAGCGGTCGATCTGCTCGGTCACCTGAACGCCCTTGCCGCACAGGTACTCGTTCCACTCCTCGTGCGCCTCATAAGTCGGGACGCGGAAGGCGACATGATGCACACCACCCCGGCCAGTGCGGGCAAGCGGGAGGTCCGGCCGGACGTGGACGACCATCATGCCATTGGGACCCCCCTTGCCGGTCTCCAGGAGGGCGATCCGGTGATCCGGATGCTCCGGCCCCTGCTGGTCGTCGACGACGCGGAAGCCCATGATATCGGTCAGCATGGCGAGTGTCTGGGTCGGACGACCAGTCGTGATTGAAATAGCGCCGAGACCCTTGATCCCGTACTCGACCGGAACCGTGGCGAGCTCCCACGGGGTGCCTCCCGGGATCGGGGCCGATTCGCCACCATCATCCATGAGCGCGAGACGCTGTCCTTCCGGATCTCGGAAGCGCAGCAGGGTGTAGTCCGCAAGCTCGGTAAGGTCATCGTGATCGATGTCGAATTGATCGAATCGCTTCTGCCAGTATTCGATGGCATCCTTTCCGGTCACGCGAAGGACCGTCTCGCTGACCTCACCGGTGCCGGGGATATTCCTCGTGAGATTGGGAAAATTGAAGAAGGTCAGGTCGGTACCGGCGTGGCCTTCACCGTCAGCATAGAAGAGGTGATAGACGGAGATGTCGTCCTGGTTGACGGTCTTCTTCACCAGCCGCATGCCAAGCAACCGGGTGTAGAAGTCGAGATTGGCTTTGGCGTCGGCAGTCATCGCGCTGACATGATGGATGCCGGTCAGTTCGAGATTCGTCCGGGTACTCATTGAATGATGTCCTTCCGTTACTATGCCGGGTCGTTGGAGAGCGATCGATCGAGCTTTCGAAGCAGGGTCAGGAGCGTTTGCTGCTCGTCTGACGAGAGGGCCGACAAATCCTGCGCGATGCGCTCTTCGTGTCGCGCCAGTGACGCCTCCCTGAGAGCTCGCCCCTCGTCGGTGAGATAGATGTGGTTGGTGCGCCCGGAGCGGCGGCGCCGAAGCAAACCGTCGGCCTCCATGCCATCCAGAAGCTGGCAGATGTTGCCCTTGGTCACCAACAACGCATCAGCGAGCTCCTGCTGAGTGCGGCCTTCGCGGACACCCGCATGGTTGAGCACATCGAAACGGCTCACGGAAAGGTTCCATTGCTTCATCTCCTTGGCGGTTCGCCGGTCCACCTTGTGGTAGACGCGCATAAGCCGTACCCACGTCAATACGGCCAGGTTGCGGCTGTCCTGCGAGCGCTCAGGTTGTAGTTTAGTTGTGTCAATAACCACGATTCTCGTCCTTACGCGCTGATAGTTTAGTGATAAACGTTCTTCGTGTCAAGCGGGAGGAGTGGGCTCTCGGGCTTCCATGCTGCTCTTGACAGGCGCGACGAGCTCGCCAGGGCTCAACCCGGGAATGGCTTCCTACACCGGTCGAGCGTGACTATCAACCGCGATCACGGTGATGACCGGTACGGTGAAGTGGACGAGGCAGGTTATGTCCCTGGTCAGGGGGTGTGGAAGGTGAGCTCAGTCACTGAGGAGCTGCTGCTCGTCAACTCACCGTTATTGTCGCCAAGCCAGGCAGCGAGGGCGGCTTCCGGGAGGGCGTTGGTAGCCTGGATCGCCAGGCGAAGCTCCCCGTTGGCAAACTCCCGTGCCTCCACGCTGGTGACGATGTCCAA
>JAUJLY010000379.1 GCA_030447145.1 Thermomicrobiales bacterium | reverse complement strand
CTCAGCCATGTTCAAGGGCGCACTACGGAAGGAATACAAGGCGCTTTTGCCATGGACATGGGTGTAAGAACTCGACGTTGGGCTAGGAATCCGTACAAACTCTGATTCGAGTCAGAATGACGAATTCAAGGTGTGACCAGTCGGTCAGTTCAGAGTCCGCACTGGCGATCAGGCGCCGCCCTCCTAGACATCGTCGACTTCTGGCCGTTGATCTCGGCACGCTGGGTGCACCTCGATCACAAGGGTATGGACCTGCCCCTTTGAGCCTTCAATGGGCTCAGGCATCCCATATCGACGCAGAACATCCCAATCACCGGCCCAGTACGCCTCACGATCTGCCTCAAGCATCTTCGTCACATCAATCAGCACGATCGGCATCCGATCGTGACCCGATGCCGCTTGCTCCAGGCGCTGGAGTCGTTTGCGGACCGACGGTTTCCTGCTGCCCTCCCCGCGATCTCGCCTTCGAGCTCGGCGATCTTGGACTCAACCAGGCCGGCTTCGTAAACGCCGACAATCGCCAGGCTGACCGCGGCAAGGGCTGACGCCCGGGCCCGCTCCATCTCGCCGGACTCCACCGCCACCATGACGCGGTAAAGCGCCGCCAAGATGTCCTTGAGGTCTTCTAGCGACCTCGCTGAAACACTGGACTGGCTGCAGCTCTGACGGTCGAACGCCGCTCACAACGGGTGACGGTGGTTAGACGCCAACACCTGCTACGTTGATCTGCTTGTCCCCGATATTCACCTGCACTGCAGGCACCCCGAGCTTACGGACCTGTGCCAGTGCCTTGATGGCCGCGAGATAGCGCCGCTGGGCTCGCTCAATCCGCTGCTGATGGAACGTGTCATTCGCCTGGCTCAGCCCTCGCTCCAGCGCCTGTATGTTTCGCACGTACTTCACAGAGGCTCCGCTCGGGTGTATCTTGTAAGTGGGTCTCCAACAGCCACTGCCACATCTCACCAACGAAGCCGCGTCATGGTCACGAATGATCTGCTCGTGACTGGGCCGCGGTGGCAATTCAGACACGCGGTGAAAGGAGCGAACGATGACAGACCGCCTTGCGCTTGCCGTGATTCCCGGGGTTGGATGGAGTACCGACGACATCCGGAGTGTCGCGCGCGAGGCTGAAGCAGCCGGTTTCGAGGCCATCTTTTCGACCGAGATCAACAACGATGCGATGGCCACGGCCCAGCTTATGGGATCGGCAACCGAACAGATCAAGGTCGGGACGTGGGTGGCCAACATCTACCTGCGCCACTCCTACACCTGCGCCCAGGGCGCTGCCCTCATTGCCGAGGCGACCGGCGGCCGCTTCATCCTCGGACTCGGCGTTAGCCACCAGCCAGTCAATAGTGCGTTGGGAATCGAGATGGGCGACTCGCTGAGCGCTTTCCGATGCTACCTGACCGACGTTCGAGGCTGGCTGCGTGGCGAGGGGCCGGCAACGCACCTGCCGCAACGGCCCGCCAGCGTTCCGGTGCCACTCTACGCAGGCTCGCTGACCTCATCCACAGTTGAACTCGGAGCAGAGCTGGCGGAGGGCATCATGCCGCTGTTCTGGTCTGTGGAACGAGTGGCCCAAAGCAAGGAATGGGTCGAGCGCGGCCGCGCCAAGGCGCCCGAGCTGGGCCCGCTGTCGATTACTCTCGGGCTTCCGACCTACGTTGGCGACGACATCAATGCGCTACGGGACGTGGCCCGCCAAAACCTTGTGCTCTACACGGGTCTCCCGTTCTTCAGGGGGTTGCTCCGGGCGTCTGGGTTTGCCGACGAGGTGACGCTCATGGAGCAGGGAGACGGCATGGCCGGTCTCTCCGACCGCTTCCTGGATGCGACCTGCTTGATCGGGACCCCGGAGCGATGTCAGGAGCGGCTGGCGGAGTACCGTGCGGCCGGCGTGGAGCTGCCGATCCTGTATCCCCCAATCGGGACCGACGGGGCGCGTGAGGTAATCCGGGCGTTCCAACAGTAACGGACCAAAATTGACCGATTGCATGGTTCTCCGGCCCCACCAGTCGGCATGGCCGCCGACTGGGAGGCAAAGGCTGTGGTGGCGGATACCGAGAGGAGCCGTTGGGGCCTTGTGTACCCTACGTCTGGCTGTTTCAAGCGGCGCGTATCCTGTCCCCAGCTTAGTCTGACACTGACGTTGGCGTCTCCTACACGTGACCGCAACGACGATCCCGGGGTGGTGCGACGCCTCTCAGCGTACTTCTCCCCTTCTCGACGGGGGTGCTTCTCACCCGTTCCTGCCTAACTCAGTTGTCCATGCCGAATGGCAGTCACTCCTGTACACGAGATCACCCTCCGATGTCCTCATCATGGAGGTCCGCTGAGGTGAGCTGTGGATCGCGCGTGTCGGGAGGCACGGCAATCACGATGGTGTGAATCTGACCTGTCGGGCATTTATCCGGATCCGGCGCACCATACCGACGCAAGACCCCTTCATCGCCGGCCCTATATGCTTCCCGGTCAACGTCGGAGAACGTTCTCACGTCAAGCATCACGAGCCGGTGAGCCTCGTGCATCGATGCTGCCTGCTCGAGGGCTTCAAGACGCTTTCGAGTAGACGCTTTCATGCTGCCCGCTCCCGGATCTTGGCCTCAAGCTCGGTCAGCTTCGACTCGACGAGGCCCGCGTCGTAGACCCCGACGATAGCGCGACTCACGGCGGCAATAGCCGAGGCACGGGCCGGCTCCATCTCCCCACACTCGACGGCCGCGAGGACCCGGTAGAGCGTCGACAGCGTGTCCTGGAGATCCTGCGGCATCCTCTTCAGCATCCGCCGCTCGGTTCGCTTGCCATGGCCGCCGGCCCTGTTCCCCTGCTTGCGTGCCGCGGCAAGATCCGGTGCATGAGCGAAACAGAAGTCGCCCCGAATGGCCGTATTCGGGCACTTCTGTCCGCTACGAGTGATTCCTGTACATGTCCTGGTCATGGTGTCGACCTTTCTGGATCATTTGCGACTATCTGAGGGTGGCGATCGTCCATGAAATCAGCGGCGTCGCACTCGCTCTTGAGCGTGGAGGTAGCCCGAGACGAGCCGGCCATCGCGTAAGTACTTCGGCTTATACCGCTTCTCCGGAACCGGGGCTTTCTCGACTTCGACCAGTTCATAGCCGGTTTCATTGTAGGGAGAGTCGTCGACGAAGCAATGGGCGACGGCATGGCCGTTTCCTCGTCCGTGCTGATGCCAGACGCCGCAGTAGATGCAATAGAAGCGAAGCC
>JAUJLY010000049.1:1798-11447 GCA_030447145.1 Thermomicrobiales bacterium | reverse complement strand
CAGCGGTAATGCCGACATTGCCGTCACCCACGGCGGTGAGCCACTCGTCTTGGATATCCTCGGCCCGCTCTATGTGGTAGGACTGCACGCCCATCTGGTTGCCGACCTCGGCGAGCCGCGCCGTGTTCGAGCTCTTCTTGCCACCGATGGCGAAAATCAGATGCACCTGATCGGTCAGTCGCTTGAGGGCATTTTGGCGCTCGGTAGTCGGCTCGCAGATCGTGTTGCAGAGGCGGAATTCGCCGCCCTCCGGCATCACCATCCGCTGCAACTGGTTGGAGAAGACCATCAGCTCATCGATGTTCTTGGTCGTCTGGCTCACCAATGCGACCTTGCGAGGCGGGGAAACCTTGCCCTCCCCCTTCTCGCCTCGTGCGGCGTTCCAGGGCAGGTCCTCCACATGCTTGGCGGCACATGACTTGGATGTGTTCGCCCAACCCAGCACGCTCTTTACTTCGGGATGATACGAGTCACCGTAGACGACAAGGTAATAGCCCTGCCGGACGAGCTTCTGTGCCAGGCGCTGGACCTTGGTTACCAGCGGGCAGGTGGTATCGATGAGCTCCATACCACTGGTATCCGCCTCGACGGCGAGATGAGGGCCCATACCGTGGGCGGTGATGGCAACACGGCGAAAGCCTCGATCCTTCGCCCCCTCCACGGAGGTTGCCCCTTCGACGCCGCGATCGCGAAGTCGATCCACAACCTGCGGGTTGTGGATGATATCGCCGATTGGTGCCACGCGGCTTTCTGGCGAGGCGGCATCTTCGATGATATCCAGCGCGCGGCGAACGCCCCAGCAGTAGCCGAGCTCCTGGGCGACGACGATCTTGCGCTCACCTGCGGGTTGGTTGATCTTGGTGGATAGAGAGGCCGAAGCCATTGCCATGGGAATCTTCCTGTGTGAATGCGGGAGTTGGATACGGGTCACGGAGGTGGCTACGCGTTTGTGTGGCGCCGGGCATCATCCGCCGGGCTGTGCATCCCAAGTATACCGCGCCGGGTCCGCGTCGTACGCCACCCTTGGAGACAGTTAGCGAATCGCTGGAGCGCTCGTCTGGCGTCGGGTGACGGCCTGGTTTGGCCGAGTGAATGCCGCAGGCGCATCACCAGACGGATCCAAGACCTGCCCGGTCTCCGGATCGTACTGGATCACCTGCTTGCCCGCGGTCACCAGCACCGCGACATCCAGATGCCCTTCAAGCACCGGCGGGAGCGGGTTCGGGACGACGATCGTCTCCGGATCCCCGTCACTGGTGTAGAGAATCTGCTCCCCCGCCTCGAACTGCCCGAACCAGAAGGCGATGGACTCATCAAAGGCCTGAATCCGCGGGATCATGAGCGGATCCCACTGCGTGCTCGCGGGTGAGGGGGCAGGATCAGCACCCACCAGCAGCGCAGCAGTAATCCGGAAGCGCTGTCCCTGATAGGTGAATCCCCGACGCATCGCCGATCGCTGATCGGGATGGAGTTTCGCGTCGGGCATCGACCCATACGGCAATGTCAGGATCTCAAAGGCATTTTCGGGTTGGTCACCGATCACCTCATCCGCCCAGATCATCGGCTCGGCCAAGGTCATGACAAACTCATCGTTCGAGATGTCCGTCAGGTTGGTGTGATGCATGGTGTGGTTCCCGATCTCGTAGCCATGCTCCACCAGCCACTGGATCTTCGCCTCGAAATAGGGCATCTGGGACTCATCCGGCCACGCCAGCTGGGCATTGATCAGGAGCCCAAAGTGCCCACCACGACCGAAGTCGGGATGGGTGTTGGAGAACTCCTCCAGGATCCCGATTGCGGAATTCGGATCCGGGACCAGCTCGCCGTGCTCGTTCTCGATGAAGGCGAACTGGGTTGATGAGCCGTCATCGAAGGTCAGGGCCACCGGGTGCTTCCCGGCGGGGACGGCAATGGTGTTATTGACGACATCCCGCAACGGCACGATGTAGAAGTTGTGATCATAGAGCCACTGGAGGTCGGCACGCATGTCGTCCGCGGTGCGCACGAACTGCTCCTCCTCCTCGGGGTTCGTCGTGATGACGTGGTACTCGAGGACCGGGACGACGCCGAGCTCGTTGGGCTGATAGCGCAGGAACTGCTCAGGGGAGCTGACGACCGCAGGCGGTGGGGCGGTTGGTATCAACGCTGATTCCGCGGTGGGCTCAGCTTCGGGAGTGCTCGTCGACAAAGGTGCCGTTGGGCCCCCTACTCCGGTTGGCTCGGCAGTAGCGTCTGCACTGGTCTGCTGCTCAACGGGCGCTTCACGGAGCGCCGTCCATGAAATGTCATTTTCCTCATCATCGGCGCCGCATGCGACCAGCAACGGCGTGAGGACGACAAAAAGCACAAAGAGGCGGAACGGCACGGGAAGCCCACCATGCCTGGTCACAAGGCTTACTCCTCACCGCCACAAGGCGGTTATGGGTACGGGATACCTGGTCCTGTTATGCGGGAACGCAAGTGAATGTTTACCCCAGGCTCCAAGCCTACCGAGTGACCGCGCATTCTGCAACGTGAACGGACGAACCTTACCGGAGTGGGACGAAGGGCGAGAAGCACCTGCGAGGCTTCCTCCAGCGCTGGGGCGGAACGGCCGATGCCGTGACTGCCAGAATCCTTGAGATCATGGCAAACAGGGTTGAAGGAGGTTCAAGGCAGGAAGTAGGTCCAGTCGCGGGTGGAGAACTTCGTCTCAACCCTTGAACGGACATCGGTCCACTCTTCCGGCGTGTAGTCACCCTCGCCCAAACCGAAGCTCGAGCGGAAGTGGCCGATCATATGATGAATGATCACATCCCGATCGAGGTCAGTCTGGTCCCGCAACGGGCCGACTCGTTTGCTGGCAGAGGTAATTCCCTTGTCACTCAGCTTCTCCTTCCCGATCCGGATAATCTGCACCAGCTTGCCGGGTGTCATGGAGTAGGCCATCGTGGTGTGGTGAAGCACTGCGCCCCCCCTGCGGGCCTGGGCAGCGCCACCGATCTTCCCCCCACTAAATGCAATGTCGTTCAGCGGCACGTACCAGGCGTTGACACCCAGCTCCCGGAGGGAATCGATAATCCAGGAGTCAAAGAACTCGTAGGACTCAGCGAAGCTCATCCCCTCGACGAGTGACTCCGGAGCAACGATGGAATAGGTGATCGCGCCCTCCGGCTCGATGAGCATGGCCCCGCCGCCGCTGATCCGGCGCACGAGCTGAACACCCTGCTCGGCGGCAACATCCTCATACACCTCATTACGAACGGACTGGAATCGCCCGAGCACGACACACGGCGCCGCCCAGTTCCAGAAACGGATGTTTGCGCCCCGCTTTCCGGCCCCAGTCGACAGGGTGAGCGTCTCATCCATGGCGACCTGATACGGGGGCTCCAGGGGGGAATTTGGCAGCAGTGTCCAATCCACGCTCCTGAACCGGCGTATCCAGTTCTCCCGAACCAGCGGATCATCGCCAAAGGTGCTGGTACGATCGCTCATGCCCCACGCTCCTGCGCGGCAGTGAGACCGCGGCGCACCGCGATCGCTATGCCTTCCGGTGAAGTCCCCAGAAGCTCGGTATCGGGATGGAGATCGATCCGTATGCGCTCCGCGAAACTCTCATCGTCCAGATCGGCATCCACCCCCTCGAGCGCATTCGTCAACGCCTCAAACTCCTCCTCCGGGTAGAGAAAGAAATCACCGGAAACCTCGATATTGCGCAGGCGGCCATCGATCACATCGAAATCAACGATCACCAGTTTCCCGCCCGGAGTCTTGTACTCCCCGTGCATGCTCGATCCCTGTCCTTTCCGGTGTACCGGTGTAAAGGATTGCTCGATATTCATGCCCTCGGTGGGCTGTTGACAGATGAGAACAAACGTACTAATTTATGGGGGATATCGCCAGTGGACGGATTGTTCCCCACACATCTGTCCAACCAGCTTCGGTGACATCACCCCTCCTCCACCGAGCCGCTGACTGCTACGCCAGCGGCTCTCCTCTTTTCCAGACCTGTCTATGAGGCGGGCAGCGTGGAACGGAAGCGATCCAGCAACTCTTCTTCCCAGGTCAGGTGATCCTCGATCTCGTCGGAGAGCGTTGTTTCGCCCCGGGAATAGTGCGGTACCTTCCGCTCCCAGTCCTTCAGCGTCAGGTTGATCAGGAGGGAGACGAGCTCGCCGCGGTCATGAATAAACGCCGCCGTCAGTTCCTCCGGAGACTCGGTGGAATCAGCCGCATTGACGATCTCCGGCTCGTTTCCGATCTCCCTGAGGTTGACGTTTTCCTTTCGCATGATTGATTGGGCGCGGCGCAGGACTGCTGCCTCGCGGCCACGCAACTCCTGCAGCAGCGATACGGCCTCCGGATCAAGCGTGCCCGGAACAGGATCTCCCAGTAACTCCCTCAGCGTGGTCGATTCCTGGGTCAGACCGTCGATCAGGTCTCGGTATGCGTCCAACATCGATCAGGTTCTCGCTTCTTCGTCGCCGATGATCGCCCAGGTATATGCAAAGGGATCCCTGAAAACAAAGGTATGGGGACGTGTACCGTCCAGCACGTTGTAGTTGCGAACGAGCACCTTGGCCCGGATGTAATTGAGCGACGCCCGGTCAACCACAAGTCGGATCGGCTCCACGATCTCGCTAAAGCGGTCCAGCGGCAGGTTTCGTCCCTGCCGCTCCAAGGCGACAGCAAGTGGACCATTCTGCAGGAAGGCGTAATCCGGCTCGATACCCCACTGGGCCTCCTGCTCGTCGTCATATTCGCCCGGCAGGAACTCCCAGCTACCATCTTTCGTGCGATTACCGCGGCCGATGAGCTGAAGCCCAAAGAGCTCGCCATACACTCGCTCCGGCTTGGCGAGGTCATAGACCCCGATCAGCACGTGGGGCACGCCGGCCACCGTTATGCCGGTCCTCGCCTTGGTCTCATCAGCAGCAAGAATGGTTACTGGTTTTACCCAGGTATTGACAGCTGGTGTTGCGATCGTGCTGACTGCCACGCTACTCTCCCGCGGCTCCTCGGGAATGACATTGGTCTCGATGAAGGAGGTGCTGGGGGAGTGCTTCGTCTCGTGCTCACCGATCTTCGGAATCGTACGCTCCACCCATGGTTGGTCTCGCCGGATTGCGGCGATCATCTGCGGCCTGGTCACCTCGTGCAGGCTCAGGCGCTCGCCGCGATGGAGCACGACCTGCATGTTGATTCGGCTTCCTGGCGCATTCGCGCCAAGGTCCGCATACCAAGCATAGATGGCGTCGATGACACGCAGTGAATGTGCGGCGATCGAGAGATCCCTGTACGGATCCTGGAATCCCAGCCCGTGTGACTCACGAGCCAGGAGCACCTCTGCGTCGCCGACCGAATTGACGACGAGATTCGCGTCCTCAACCAGCGTCTCCGGGACCTCGAGTATGAACCGGTAGGCCATCCGATGCCTCTCCTGTATTTGCTATCCCTCGGTGCAGGGGTGGTGGGCCGGCCAACCAGGCCGGACGAAGCAATGCTGTCGGGATTGTACCAAGCTTGTCGCGACAACCCCCCGACCCGGCGTACCTTCGCGCAGTATCCCACGCTGGCGGGACACCGGGACGTGTTTGACGCGAGGCAGGAACCATGTGGTAGCATCCGCGGGTTGCTGCATGGGGAGCACGTACTCCCAGCGCAGCTGTTGTCTCTCGACGATCTCCCCTTGCAGGCGCCGTGGCTGGAGGCTGGGCAAAAGGGAGTTTCGCGTCCGCAGAACTCACGCAAGGCGCACCGGCGTGAGTCTCAAGGAAAGGATCCCCACTCCTTCAGGCATCCCCGCGATCGTCGCGTGGGATCACCTTCGCAAGGGGATCGCCCACTCGCGCCAACGTGGGCACGGCATCCCCGGTATCACTCCACACTTCGAGGGAAGGACCACAGATTCATGACGTTGGTTTCAAAGCAAACCACTCACATCGCCATGCCCAAACAGGCTGAGCGACCGACCAATCGGACGATCTCCCGCCGTCTCTTCAGCAAACGGCTCGCCGGGAAGATCGGGGCTGGTGCGCTCGTTGCCGCCACAGGTGCCGGCATTGCGGAACAGGCGGCAGCCCAGTCCGTAACCGGTCAGGACATCGCCAACTTTGCCCTTCAGTACAACGTCTATGCCTATGTATGGGCGGGCAACACCCCAGCCGGGTTCGACTGCTCCGGCTTCACGCAGTATGTCGTTCTCAGCATGCTCGGCATCGACATCACCCACAGCACCGAGTTACAGATGAACTATGGCTACTGGGTCGACTGGGAAAACTGGATGCCCGGCGACCTCATCTACTTCGCCGGCACCTGGGGCAGCGGCATCTCGCACACCGGTGTGTACGTTGGCGATGGCCAGTTCATTCACGCCGAGAACGAGACGACTGGTGTCCGCATCTCCAGCCTCTACTCGGATTACTACTCGGGTCATTACTACGGCGCAATCCGCATGGTGTAGCGCCCATTGCGCTCGCATTCACGGCCAGCGGGGTGCCTCACACAAGGTACCCTGCTCGTCTATCGTCGCGGCCTGGAGCGACTGCTCATCACGGGCATCCGATGCTTCCACTCATGAATCCAGCTACTCGTTGTCCCGTTTTGCCGTTCGCCAGGCATCGGCAAGGTTCAGGACGAACGTTGCCACCCACAGGGCCAACAACCCCGGCTGCACCCGTTCCGGCCCCAACCGGGTCTCCTTCAAGCCGAGCACGTTACGGGCGATCCACGTATTCAAGCCACTCGCCATGCTCAACGTTACGCCCGCGATGAAGAACGCGACCGCCTTCACGGGCTGCCGGTTATACGCCTGCCCGAATCCCTCAAGGAGCACCGACAGTCCTGCTGCCACACCTGGGGAGGCGGGTGCTCTTTCCTTCCGGCTTCCTATCATCACAATCCTTTCCGTTCATCACTCTCCGATGGACCACACACTCCTGGGGTCCGCAACGCCAGCAGCTTTCTGCTGACGAGATCACCGGGATCGCACCACCCATGCCACATGGTCGACGGGCTGGTGGAACCAGAAGGAATTCTGTTGTGGCAAGAGGAGGCTCAGGGCTTGGTGCCGCAGTGGATAGCGACCGCACCAAAGCCAAGCAGTTGGTACTGGACATCCCTCATGCCTGCGACGCGGCAAATGTCCGCGAGTGCATCGGCCGATGGGAAGGCACGGACCGAACGGGGCAGATACTTATACGCCTTGAGGTCGCCACTCAGGACCCCTCCGACAAGCGGCACGATCAATTCGAAGTAGAACTTGAAGAGCGGGCCAAGGAAGGGCCGACGGAATGGGGTCATCTCCAGGCAGACAAACTTGCCGCCGGGTTTCAGGATGCGCGTCATCTCACGGATCGCCGCCGTGTAATCCTCCATGTTGCGGAGACCGAACGAGATCGTGCAGGCGTCAAAGGTCGCATCAGCGAATGGCAGGTTCATACCGTCGCCAACCATGAACTCCACCCCGGGGGGGCGCTTTTTGGCCTTCTTCCTTGCCTTCGCGATCATCTCGGTCGAAAAGTCGAGACCCACGACCTCCGGCACACCGGCGTCGTGGATGGCAAAGGCAAGGTCTCCGGTGCCGGTCGCCACATCGAGCGCACGCTGGCTGGGCCGATCCTCCAACCTCGCGGCCTGCTTGGCAACCATCTTCCGCCAGTGGGTGTCGAGCCCACCCGTCATTACATGATTCATCAGGTCATAGCGGGGGGAGATCTTGTCGAACATCCGGCGAATGTCGGAGCCGCTGGAAATTGCTCCTGACTGGGGCACCTTATCGTTGGTTGTCTCTGGTCCTGCCACGGGAGTTCCTCTATTCATGAGTGGTCTTGATTAGGAGTGGTTGCGGGGTTCATCCAAGGATGAGCGCGACCGAGAAAAGCACGCTGAACACCAGCGATGTCCTGCCGGTTGCGCCAAGAGTGGGGTTCAGCTGCGCGCCACGCAAGGTCCCGATTTGACGCCAAAGCTGCCAGAAAAGCGGCCACGAAAGGATCGTCAGCAGCGACCACGCGTTCATCCATCCCTGGGCCCAAAAGAGGAAAGGGAGCGCCAGCGTACCTAGCTGGATCAACACGTACTCGCGCCGGGACAACCTGTCGCCGATGCGCACGGCGATGGTGTGTTTCCCGACCAGACGATCCTGCTCCAGGTCCCGGACATTGTTGACGATGAGGATGCAGACGGCCATGAGACCGGTTGGGATCGATGCCGCCAGGCTGAGCGTCGTCAGTTCCTGTGTCTGCAGATACGCCGTGCCGGTAACAGCAATTGGGCCAAAAAAGATGAAGACGAAGACCTCGCCCAGGCCAAGATAGGCCAGTGGCCACGGGCCGCCGGTGTAGGCGACCGCACAGACGAACGCGAAGAGGCCAAGCACCAGGAAGGGCCAGCCGCCGCGCCAGACCAGGTAAAGCCCGCTAAGCGTCGCGAGCGCAAGCACGAGCACCGTGACACGGAGAACAGCCTCCGCGGTGACAAAGCCGCTGGCGACGATCCTGGTCGGTCCGGTGCGCGCGGCGGTGTCAGCGCCACGCCTGAAATCCAGAGCATCGTTGGCCAGGTTCGCCGCGATCTGCAGCAGCAGCGCGGTCAGCAGCGCCACCATCGCCGTAACCAAATGGAACCCACCCTCATGCAGGGCGACGGCACTGCCCACAAGAATCGGGGCGATTGACGCAGGCAGCGTTTTGGGCCGTGTCGCCAGCAACCAGACACGCAGCGACGATGGGCGCTCCGATCCAACCGGTGTAGAGGGCGAATCGACCGGTGAAGCCATCATGCTTCCATATTTCCCTGTCCACCGGCCTGCAGGTGGACGTTGTCGATGATGCGTGTGACACCGACGTTAGCGGCAATAATCGCGTGGGCGCTGGTAACGACCTCGTCCAAGGGCTCGAACGTTTCCGGGTCAACGATCGCCAGGTAGTCAAGCTCGACGATGGAATGGCGTGCAATGATCTCCCGCCCAATCTCCAGGAGGGTGGTGGTGCTTGTCTCCCCCTCGCGCGCTTGCTGCTGGATCGTGAACAGGGTGCTCGGGATCGCCAGCGCGGCGGCCCGCTCCCCCTTCGACAGTCCGGTATTGTACGAGCTGAGGGGAAGCCCGTCCGGATCGCCTACGGTGGGACAGGCGACAATGTCCCCCGAGAGCGAGAGGTCCCCGTGCACCCGAGACAGTACCGCGAGCTGCTGCAGGTGCTTGGCGCCGAGATAGGTCCGCGTCGGCTGGATCTGGTTGAGCAGGATCACGATCAGCGTCGTGACGCGATCGAAATGACCGGGGCGGGATTCCCCCTCCCACCGATCCGTGAGACCCGCGACATGGACCGAGGTAGCAAAACCGAGCAGCCAGACCGTTTCCGTCTCCGGCACATAGAAGACATGCGCACCTTCCCAGAAGGCTTCCGCGATGTCCGCCTCCGGCACTGCGATCGCTCCCTCGGCCGGATCAAAGATCGCGACGACGGTGTCGTCGTTCTCCGCATGGGAGCGACGGATCAGGGAGAGATGCCCCTCGTGCAGGGCGCCCATCACCGGGACCAGACCAACCGTGACCGCACCGAGGGTGGCGTCCATGACATCCCCTGGTCCCGAGGTTCGGATGGGTGAGCAGGGCATACGGTTTCTCTCCTCCGGGTACTGGTCACGGCCCGCCGGACGTCCTGTC
>JAUJLY010000049.1:0-1698 GCA_030447145.1 Thermomicrobiales bacterium | reverse complement strand
GGGCATACGGTTTCTCTCCTCCGGGTACTGGTCACGGCCCGCCGGACGTCCTGTCACATCCTTGTTTGCCCGGATGTCGGCCGGAGGCACGGGAGGCGTCCTGTGCCACGACACGCCGCGCTACCCCCTGATTGCCGCTTCGATGTCGGCGTATGAAGCCCCTTCCCTGGAGCCGTCCGCCGGGCGATGACCGTGCTCGTAGGCATGGATCAACCGGCTGAGGAGGTCATTGGTGGGCACCGGTACGTTGTGCCGCCGGGCATGGCGCACGACCTGGCCATTGATCGCATCGATCTCGGTGCGCATGCCGTTCACGAGGTCGATCAGCATCGATGACTGGTCATCACCGGTCGCCCGGGCGACCTCGTCGACCGCGGCGACGACCTGCTCACCATTGAGGCGCACCCCGGTCGCGGCCGCAACCTTCACGACTTCTGCCGCGACGGTGCCGGCAGCCTTCCGCAGTTCCGGATCGGAGCTGATCGCACGATTCGGCACGCGAGCCAGCGCCGTCAGCGGGTTGATTGCGGCATTGATGGCGAGCTTGCGCCAGACCCAGCGGTGGATATCCTCCACCGCCACCGTCTTCCATCCCGCGTCCGAGAGCGCGGCGGCGAGGTTGCTCAGCCGATCGTTGACCTCCGGGGTCCGCCGGCCAATGGCAGTCAGCCCATCGCCCGTATGGCGCACCTTGCCGGGCGCGGTCCGGATCGCGGCCTGGGTTGTCACCCCAAGCCAGACGTGTGGCCGAACGCCATTGTTCATCAACGCCGTACGGATTGCCGCGGCGTTGCCCAGCCCATTCTGGAGCGTCAGCACCACCGTATCGCGCGTGAGATGGGTGCGGAGCGGTGCCATCGCATCCGCCGAGGCCCAGGCCTTGACGAGCACGATCACCAGGTCACTGCCGACAACATCGGATGGTGTGCTCGAGACCTCCAGCTTCACCGTGGTCGTCTGCCCATCGCGCTCGGTTAGCTGGAGGCCCCGGGCACGAACCGCGTCGAGATGAGCGGAGGGACGCCCGTAGAGCAGCACGCGCTCAAGCTCGGGAGTGCTGCCTGGTTCCCGGGACTGGGAGCGCATTGCCAGGGAGAGACGCGCAGTCATCAGCGACCCCATGGCTCCCGCTCCGACGATGGTGATCTTCAAGATGCTTCTCTCCCGGTTTCCCTGAAGGGACGATTGTAACCGTGAATATTGTCGCACGGGCGTGCCCTCCGTGCCCCGCTCTGGAGCCGATCCCGCGACTGCCGGGGGCGACGACTGTCATGCCTTTGAATCCTGCTGGTGGCGCTGATCGTGCTAGGCTTTGGCCACAACCCGCGTATCGGACGGGAGCTCGGGAAGGCCGGGCTGAGAGGGCGACCACGGACGTCGCCGACCGTTGAACCTGAATCGGGATAATGCCCGCGCAGGAATCGGAGGTTTCACCCACACCATGTCTCATCATACCCATCTTTCCCTTGCCGCCCGTGGCATCAGCCGGCGCGCGCTCGTTCAGGGTGCTGCCGGAGGCGCCCTCGCCCTGGCTGGCGCAGGCGCACTCACGCTGCCCGAGGCCGCGATCGCACAGGAGCTCACCGAGGTGACGCTCGCGTTGGATTGGTATCCGAACGCGAACCACGCCGGCATCTACATGGCGCTTGACAAGGGGTACTTCGAGGAAGCCGGGCTCGATGTTGAAGTCTTCACCCC
>JAUJLY010000378.1 GCA_030447145.1 Thermomicrobiales bacterium | reverse complement strand
AGGGCGGCCACCCTTCAGTGATGCGGCCGCGCTATGGCGGCCGGACCCAGCATGGAGGTGCGGTCAACTTGCGATGGTGGGGAACGGTGAGGCGGCCGCTACGGTCGTGCTTTGCGAATAATTTAACTTCGCCGTGAAGCACATCATCTGACGACCATTTTGGATCTCAAAAACCTTCGTTTGTGAGACACACGCCTTGATTTCAAGCGTGGGACGAAACTTGGCAGTGTAAGGAAATATCTATGGAGGAGATTTCTTTTCTCTCTGGAAACATACGTGGATGGGCAGGCCCGGATCGGGATGGAGAGCATGCGTGGTCGTACCGTGCGCCACTGTATGCGTCCCTGCTGGAGGACCGCGCACCCCATTTGGTCGGATTCCAGGAGTTTCAGGAGGCGAACCTTGCTGACCTCCAGCCAGCGCTGTCGTTCCATGCCTGTGCATTGGGTCGTCAGTGTGGTATCGGGCAATATGTGCCCCTATTTTGGGATACCCGCCGGTTCGAGTGCCTCCAGACGGAGAGTTTCTGGCTCAGTGATTCACCGGAGAGTAAAGCCATCGGCTGGGATGCGAACAACGAGCGTGCGGTCACTTGGGCGGAATTGCAGGACCTTGCGTCTGACCGCGCCCTCTTGGTGATCAATACGCACTTCGACCATGTGGGTGAGGAGGCTCGCATCCGGAGCACCCATCTGATCCTGGATCTTGTGGCTCGTTGGCCCATCGAGACGCCCGTCATCATCCTGGGCGACTTCAACTCCAGCCCGTACCATCCCGTTCGTGGAACCTTGTACACGGGCCGATCCTTCGGGTTGTTCGCCGAGGCGGGGTTCATGGATGCCTATCGATCACATACGGGGGTTTGGCCACCGCCTGCCACCTTCCACAATTACCAGGGCGAGGCGTATGGAGCCGATCAGTACGGCACCTGGTATATCGATTGGCCCCTGACGCGTAACCTGCGGGTTCGGACTGCAGAGATCGTTCGCCACCACCAGGGGAGTCTGCCCCTAAGCGATCACTATCCGGTGTATGTGACAGCTACCTACGTCGATGCAACCTGGTAAGTAAGGAATAGGAGAGTCGCCGATCCCGACTTGATCCTCTATTGTGGCTCGAAAACGACCATTTGCGAGACACTCCCTTAGGTCGGCATGGGTTCTCTTACCCGTACCGATTGATGTGTGAGAATGGGCACGTGGTCGGCATGCCGAAGTGCTGTTGCACACGCACCATGCGGGAGCTGTGACCTCACCACTGGTGGTCTACCTAGAACGTCAAGTGCTCGTAGTCATGGATCGTCCCATCGGGAGCCGACATCTAGGACACCGCGATATCGTCTACTTCCCAGCTCCGCCGTCGCCCGACCTCGTTCCCGGCAGGTACCCGTAGTTGTTGGAATCATGGAGAACCCCACCACGATGGCGAACTATCTGCATCGAGCCCTGCCAGCAGGGCTTGCCTTTCTCGCCGGACCACAACCGCCTGACGAACTGTGTTTCCAAAGTGACCGCCTCCAGATTCGCTGGACCGATTCGGAGATGCCGTGGGCGGATCCCGGGCAACACCTGCACCGCGACAGCGACGAGGTCTACATTGTCCTCAAGGGAGCGATCGTGCTGGACATCGAGGACGAGCGGCTCACGATCTCGGCGGGCGACGTCTGCTTCGTGCCCGCCGGGGTCTTTCACGCCGTGGTGGCGGTGGAGACTCCCATCCAGAATTTCGTCATTCGGTCTCCGGCAGGACAAGATAAGACATACCGAGAGATGTAGCACACAAACCAAGTTCCGCGCTGCCCGGCACGTACGGCCATCATCTAGGCTTGCCTGCACACTTCCCCGAGCACAGAAGTGTGCAGTGCCCCTAAAGGGGGAAGGGCCAGCGTGTCGAGCAAGGTGGAAGACCTGGGTATTGGGACGTTCGCCTCTGCGGGGCTCCTACCAACGGGAAGGAACGATGCCAGTGTCAAGGACAAGGAGCCGTATCCTCGACAGAGTGAATTCTCAATGGTCCGTGCTCCTGGTTGGTGGGGTGTCCGGGACAGGGAAGACGACCGTGGCAAAGACCATCGCTCGGGAGCACGGCATCACGTGGGTACAGGTCGACGATCTGCGGTTGGCGTTGCAATGGAGCGATGTCCGATTGCCGAATGATGTGGCAACCGAGGCCCTGTACTTCTTTGAACGAACGCGGGACATCTGGAGCTTGCCTGCCGATCACCTGCGCGATGGCCTCATCGCCGTCGGCGAAGTGATGACTGCAGCGATCGCGGTCGTGATCGGCAACCATATCGTCCAGAACGATCCGGTCGTGATCGAGGGCGATGGCATCTTGCCGACAATTCTCGACCGTCCTGCGCTAAGGGGATTCGTCGATTCCGGCCAGCTTCGGACGGTGTTTCTGACGCCCTCATCTGAAGATGAGCTCTTGCACAACATGATTCACCGGGGCAGAGGCGTTCCTGACAAGCGCGAATGCGAGCTGCGCCGCATAGTCGAGATGAACTGGCTGTTTACACAGTGGCTCGAGCATGAGGCGACGATGCGATCGCTCCCGATCGTCAGCACTCAGCCTTGGAAGACACTTGCGGCACGCGTTGATCATTTCGAGAGGTTGGGCGATCGCGTGAGTACTGATTGTCGTGGAGATAGCTGATAAGGATGTGCCCGTCGGAGCTCTTCACGAACCGGGATGCTCACGAATTCCTCATGAGAACCGTATTCGAGCACTTATAGCCCGTCGCGGCAGAGGTAGGCGTCCTCTCGAACACCGGCGAACAAAAACCCTCGTTTGTGCGACGAGCTGCCAGGGCTCCTTCCATTACGATAGGTTATTAGAGGAACCAAGGGTGTAAGCATCGAGTGGGTAGCATGTAGGCGACGCTAGGGCCGCCGACCGAGCGATCACCCAGGTGAACGGGTATGCGTGTGGTATACCAAAAAAATCGTTGCAGCTGGCTTCCTCTACCACGCCGCCTCGGGCAAGGTGCTTCTCCACCTCCGCAGCGCCGATGCACCGACCGACCCGAGCACGTGGGCCTTCTTCGGCGGCAAATGCGAACCTGAGGACGGCGGCGACGCGGTGATCGCGTGGCGTCGCGAGATGGGCGAGGAGCTCGGTGTAGACCTCGATCCTGTATGTGTCAAGGTGATCCGCGAGCAGATCCGCAACGACGGCGCAAAGTGGCACAGCTTTTACTCCGAGTGGCCGGCGCTCGACGAAGATTTCGCCTTGACCGAAGGCGAGCGCTACGC
>JAUJLY010000048.1 GCA_030447145.1 Thermomicrobiales bacterium | reverse complement strand
TGAAAAGGTATCGGCCAGCAAAAATCTCAGCCTGAATATCAAGACCGTTCGCGACATCACCTCGAGCATCTCCCTGCGGCCGATGGAAGCACGGCACCGGGTCGTCATCGTGGACGACGTCGAAACGATGCAGGAAACGGCTCAGGAAGCCTTTCTCAAGACACTGGAGGAGCCGCCGCCGTACGCTGTGATCCTGCTCCTTACGACGGACGCCGAATTGCTCCTGGAAACCATCCGGAGTCGCTGCATGACGCTTCAGCTGCAGACAGTCCGCTCGTCGACTATCCTGGATTTGCTCCTCGCTACCGGTCTGGATGAGAAGGACGCGACGGCGATAGCGGCCGCAAGTATTGGTCGGCCCGGCTGGGCAATCCAGGCGGCGAGCGATCCGAACCTCCTGAGGGAACGGCTGGAGCTGGAATCGCTCGTAAAAGGCTGGATTACCGGCGATCAATACCAGCGGATGGTAGAAGCAACGCGGTTGGGTGACGTCTTTTCCAAGGACCGTGCCGCGGTCTATGCTCGTCTGTCCCTGGCCCAGACCATGTGGAGGGAGATCGTTCTCCATGCTCTCGGTGTGGCCGATGTCGATCGCCCCGGAACGAATTTTCCAGAGGGCCACCAGCCGACCGCGGGGGAGGGCGTGACGGCTTTACGAAGCGTGGAGCGATGCCTTAACGACCTGGATGCGAACGTGCGTCCAAAGCTGGCGCTGCAATCAATGGTGCTCCAATGGCCAACGATTGCCGCCCGATGACCCCTCCCAAGGGACCGCAGGCCGGTCCACCAGGTCCAGTACGCGCCGAGCTCCCTGTCGCATCTGAGGACCAGCATGGTTCCAATATCGTCGGAGTTCGGTTTTTCGATTCACCCCGTGTCTTTTACTTCCTCCTCAGTCATGGCTCGGTCCAGCCAGGAACCTGGGTTGTGGTGCGGACGCGCCATGGCGAAGAGGCAGGACGCGTGGTGATCGCGCCACTGCAGATAGTACTTGCACAAGTCTCCGGGGAAATACAGCCCATCGAACGGGTAATGAGCGACGATGAGATTCTCCAAATGGAACGATTCCTCAGCGAGAGTCCAGCTCTCGTTGAGCGCGCGAGGGAGATCATGCGCCGCTGCTGCCCCCACGTTGAGCTGCGTTCCGCCAGGTACTCCTTCGATGGCTCGCATGTCGTGATATCCCTTGCCACGTCCGATGGGGACGAGATCGTAGAGTTGGAAGAAGCGCTGGAAGAGGAGTTCCGCGTGCCTATCCGGATCCGGAATGCTGGAACCCGACAGCCGACGCGTCTGATTGGCGGGCTGGGGACATTCGGCCGGAAACCCTACACTCTCTCTCGCGAGAACGAGCAGTACAGGAAGATCAAGGAGGATCTTCCACAATTGGGCCAGCGTGTGAGAACACACGACGGTGAGGGAATGGTCGTTGCCTTGCAGGTCTTCCAGGAGCTCGTCACCGTCAGGTATACAGACGGGGGACGCGAAATGACGCATCCAGCGACGGACTTGCTCCCCGGGCGCGCCTGATCCATCAGGCTGAACATCGGTCGGAATGGTTGTCAGGGGTGCAGTGTGGACGCCAATGGCAGTCAAGGGCATCACACGATAAGGACAATGAGCCCGGTGCCCGCACAAGCCGGACGGAGATGCTGCGTGTGACCCGGCGTTTCTGCGGGCTCGGTTCAGTTTGGAAAGTTGGAGTTTCAATGCCACTCTATCTGGTCGTTCATACGCCTCGGAAAGATGACGAGGAGAAGCTGTTTCCACCGACGAAGATGCTCGACATGGCTCGCGACCACGGATCAGAGGACATCCGTACGAGATGGCTCAAGACCTGGTCGCCGGACCTCCATGATGAGCGGCACTTCACACTCTGGAGCGCGAACTCGGCGGCGGATATTACCGAGGTCATGAGCCGGTATAACTTCCTGAGCGAGACCGACAGTGAACCGATCTGCGTCACGGAATGGTCGCCAGCAGATGTGCTCGAATTCGCTGACGCTGACGAGTAAATCGGACGAAAGACAATTTAAGGTCTGACACGATCATGTGTTGTTGACCGGTGTCTTTCCTTGCGGAACCGAATATGCGAATCTGACGCCAGCACACCTTCGGGCACCCTGGAACACGTGACCGCCACGGTGGTCCGAGCCGTCGAGTTTGGAACGGGAATTATCAGATCAAGGAGCGCGTCGAATGGCAACCGCTTACAAGACTATCGGCCAGCGCACACGGCGCCTGGATTCGCCACCCAAGTTGACAGGAACCGAAAAGTTTACCGCTGATATGTCCCTTCCAGGCATGCTGCACGCACGGATCGTGGGTAGTGATCTCGCCCATGGCCGGATTCTCAGTATCGACAAGAGCGCGGCGCTTGATATGTCGGGCGTCGTTGCTGTGCTGACGAATGCCGACCTTCCGATCCACAGGGATGAGAACGACATCCCGGCGGCGGAGCTGTTGGCAGCAGAGGAGGCTTTGCACGTCGGGCACCCAATTGCGCTCGTGCTGGCGGAGACAGAAGCTGCAGCCCAAGATGCCGCCGAACTGGTCGTGGTGGACATGGAGCCCATGCCGGTCGTCAGCGACCTTCATGAGGCGATTCGCGAGGACGCGCCAAGAGTCAGTGCTGACAAGGCTGGCGCCTTTGAGGATGAGGCGGCGATGCATAACGCCGATGCCGCAGGTTCAGCCGAGAAGCAGGAAGACTTGCCGCCCAATGTTTCAAACTCGGCCAATTTTGAGCGCGGCGACATCGATGCTGGATTCGCTGAAGCGGATGAAATCGTCGAACTCTCGCTGACATCTGCGGCGATCCATCAGGGCTATATCGAACCGCAGGTCGCGCTTGCCGCGCCGGACGCCTTCGACAAGCTCACGATCTATACGAGCACCCAGGGCGCGTTCCACGGGCGACAGAAGGTTTCGGACACCCTTGGCATGCCGCTGGACTCAGTCAATATCGTGCCGATGCCGGTTGGTGGAGGGTTTGGCGGCAAGTTCGTCCTTATCGAGCCGTTGGTCGCCGCCGCCGCCAAGGCAGTAAATAGGCCGGTATTGCTGCAGTACACGCGGTCGGACGATTTCCTCGCTGGCAACCCGGCGCCCGAGTGCGCGATCAAAATCAAGCTCGGCGCGAAGCGAGACGGGACCTTGACGGCACTTGATGTCGACTTGCTCTTTGACGCTGGCGCGGCATCCGGATCGCCGCTCGGTATCGCCGCCATTCTCGTCGGCGGGTACTATCGCTTCCCCAACCTTCGCATTAAGGGATATGAGACCAAGACGCATCGTCCCAGCTCCGGCTCCTACCGGGCTCCTGGCGCGCAGCAGGCGACCTTTGCGATTGAGTCGGCAATGAGCGAATTGTGCGACCGGCTGGGGATGGACCAGATCGAGATCCGTTTGTTGAACTGCGCCGAGGAAGGTGATTTGCGCCCGAACGGCGGAGAATGGCCGCGGATCGGTTTACGCCAGACGCTTGAGGCCCTGCGGGACCATCCCGCCTGGCAGCAGCGGGACGCGGCCAAGGCACAAGGGCGTGGCATCGGTGTCGCGGTCGGCGGGTGGCCGGGTGGAATAGAGCCAGCATCGGCGGCCTGCCGTCTCGACGGGGACGGAAAGCTGACCGTCATGCTCGGGTCGGTGGACCTCAATGGAACAAACACGGCGTTTGCCCAGATTGCCGCTGAAGGCCTGGGCACGGGCGTCGAAGATGTACGGGTGCAAACGGTTGATACGGCGGGCGCACCGTTCGCGGGCGGCACCGGCGGCTCCAAGATCACCTATACGGTCGGTCCGGCAGTCCAAAAGGCCGTCGAAGATGCCGTCGAGCAAATCAAGCAGATTGCGGCGGATCACCTGGAGGCGTCGCCCGAGGATCTGGAGCTCGTCGACGGTGGTGTTCGGGTCAAGGGCGTGCCTGGTTCATCTGTGACACTCAAGGAAATCGCGAGGATGAGCATGAGCACCGGTAAAGGACATATGCCGGTGCAGGGGCGTGGCGGTTCAGGCATCGCAACACAGGCTCCCGGATTTGCCGCACACCTGGCTGAGGTCTCCGTGGACGATCTGACCGGCGTCGTGACGATTCACCGATACGTTGCCGCACAGGATGTGGGCTTTGCCATCAATCCCGCCACGGTGGAAGGCCAGATTGAAGGCGGTGTATTGCAGGGCATTGGCTGGGCGCTATACGAAGGAATGCCGTACGACGAGGATGGGCAGCCGGGGGCGTCGACGTTGATGGAATACACGCTGCCCCGGGCTCGAATGGCGCCGCCCATCGAGACAGTGCTCGTCGAGGTGGCGTCCGAGGCCGGCCCGTACGGCGCAAAGGGCGTGGGCGAGCCACCAGCAATTCCTGGAGCGGCGGCCATCGCGAACGGAATCAAGGACGCAACAGGCGTGCGGATGACGGCCCTGCCGATTCAACCTGCCGCTGTGCTGGAGCAACTTGGCTAGGAACGGAAACAAGAAACGGGGCTATCTGCAGGTTCAGGTGGCCCCGTTTTTCGTGCGCGGATGATCATTGCGCGGGCATACTTGGTGCAAGGAGGATGTCGATGCTGATCGCAGGTACAGCGGCACGTCAGCACAGGCAGGAGCCATATGCTCGTAGAACTAGCCATCAGCGATCTCGCCATCATTGAGCGTACCACCATCCATTTTGAGGAGGGACTGAACGCACTTACTGGCGAAACAGGGGCGGGGAAGTCGATTCTGCTCGACGCACTCGGGGCGGTTCTCGGGC
The DNA here is from genome assembly GCA_030447145.1 of Thermomicrobiales bacterium. GTDB lineage: Bacteria > Chloroflexota > Chloroflexia > Thermomicrobiales > UBA6265 > UBA6265. Next base: position 6,749 of record JAUJLY010000048.1, on the reverse strand, counting down.
AGCGGGTGAGTAGCGACCTCGTGCGCACCGGCGCCAAGGCGGCCAGGGTCGAGGCTGCCTTCGATCTCTCCGGTGAAGAGGGCCCACGCGTCGTTGAGATCCTGGAGTCCTACGGGATCGAGCAGCGGCTGGATGAGCCTCTCCTGCTCAGCCGCGAGATCAGTTCGGCAGGAAGATCCTCGGCTCGTATCAACGGTCGTATGTCAACCGTTGCGCAGCTCAACGAGGTTGGGGCGATCCTGGTCGACATCCACGGGCAGTCGGATCATCTCTCCATCCTCCAGACCTCGAAGCAACGAAGCATCCTGGATCGATACGCCAGACTCGAGCCGCTCCGCGACGAGGTGGGCGTCCTCGTGCGGGAGTATCGAGAGGTTAGGCGTCTTCTCGAAGACGTTTCACGAGGGTCACGTGAGCGCGAGCAGCGGCTGGATCTGCTGCGGTTTCAGCTGGGGGAAATCGATGAGGCGGGGCTGGCCTCTGGCGAGGATGAGCGGCTCATTCGGGAGCGGGAGATCCTGCAAAACGCCGATCGACTGCGGCAGTCGGCAATGTCGGCTGTCGAAGCACTGGTCGGCGACGAATCCGGCGCGGTTGAGGTCAGCGCGAACGCACTCCTCCGTCAAGCCGAGCATCGCGCGGCCGATCTGGGCGAGATCGATGAAACGGCCCAAGGGCTGTCGGAGCGAGCGACGGAGCTCGTCGTGCTGGCAGAGGACTTGGTCCGAGACCTCAGGTCGTACGCGGACACGATCGAGGGTGATCCTGAGCGACTTAAGGAAGTCGAGGATCGACTGGATCTGATCCAGACCCTGAAGCGGAAGTATGGTGGGTCGATCGACGAGATCCTGGCGTTCCGTGAGGAGGCGGATCGGGAGCTGCAGCAGCTGACGGGCGCCGGCTTTGACCGGGAAGCGCTTGCGGCGCGAGAGGCGGCGATTTCCCGTGAGCTCGCGGCTCGTGCCAGCTTGCTCTCGGAGAAACGGAGTGAGGTTTCCATGGAACTGAGCGCCCGTATTGTCGAGAGCATTGCCGAGCTCCGAATGGGAAGCTCCAATGTCGCCGTTGAGGTGCGTCAACGGGAGGATGCGGACGGGATCGAGCTGCCAGACGGCCCCAGGGTTCACGTGGACGAAACAGGTATCGACGAAGTGGAATTCATGATTGCTCCCAACGTTGGCGAAACCCTGAAGCCGTTGGGCAGGATCGCGTCTGGCGGTGAGACTGCACGGGTCATGCTGGCTGTGAAATCGATTCTGAGTGCGGTTGATGAGACTCCGACACTCGTCTTCGACGAGATTGATGTTGGAGTTGGAGGGCGTTCCGGCCAGATGGTCGGCGAAAAACTCTGGTCTTTGACCGAACGGCATCAGGTAATCGTCATTTCGCACCTCGCCCAGATTGCTGCCTTCGCCGACAAGCACTTTCGGATCGTTAAGGAACCAAGAGAGGGCCGGGTGGTGTCGTCTGTCGAGGAGCTGGATCGGTTGACCCGGGAAGAGGAACTGGCGGCAATGCTTGACGGTGTGCCCGCCACTCCCGAGTCGCTTGCAAACGCCCGAGCCATGCTTCAGCGGGTCTATGATTACCGTTCCCGTGGTATGCGCAAAGAGGAAGCCGTATCCTGAGCGGCTATACTTTCGCCACCACGATGCTTTCGGGCCGTGACCCGATTTTTGAAGGAGAACAGTCGATGCAGCCAAACATGAAGATGATTCAGCAGATGCAGAATCGGATGATGAAGATTCAGCAGGAACTGGAAGAAACCGTCGTCGAGGGTACCGCTGGCGGAGGCGTAGTCAAGGTAGAGGTAAACGGCCAGCGGGCGATGCAGTCGATCAAGATCGATCCTTTAGCGGTGGATCCAGAAGATGTCGAGATGCTTGAGGACCTCGTTGTTGCCGCGGTGCAGGACGCAATGGACAGGGCCTCCAAGCTGGCAGAGGACAAGATGGGCGCACTTACAGGCGGTATGAAGATCCCCGGCCTGATGTAGAGTCCTGGGCGTGTTCTGATGATCCTCAGCGAACCGATTCCATTCTATATCGACGATATCGTCTGCCTCCGTAAACCCCATCCATGTGGCTCGTACGAGTGGAAGGTCGTGCGAATTGGGGCGGACATCGGGTTAGTTTGCCAGGAATGTGGCAGGCGAGTGCTTTTGCCCCGGCGCGTGCTCGAGAAGCGCTTGAAGGCCTTCGTGTCACGAGGGCCCACCGCTCCTGGTGCCCGTGCCGCAGATGACCAAATAACGTCGCCATGAGCGCCGCTAGCATGCGCGACAAGAATGGGAAAAGGGACGTTCGTCCTGACTCGATGGGCGCCGTCTTATGGAACGGCGCGTTTCTGCGTCTCTGGCTGATCCAGGCTACCACCCAAATCCTGCAGAATATGATCAACTTCGCCTTGCTCCTCAGGGTTCGAGGGGTTGTTGAAGTGCATGACCTTCCCCATGCCAACACAGCGATCAGCCTTGTCATTCTTGCCTTCTCCCTGCCCGCCGTCCTGTTCGGCCCGGTGGCTGGTGTCATCGCTGACCGTGTAAACAAGCGCAACCTGATGGCGGTGCTGAATGCGGCAAGGGCCGTAGCAGTGTTTCTCTTCCTCGTCATTCGGCCGGGGTGGGATGTGGAGACCATCCTGGCGGCGTACTACATCGTGACATTTCTATTCGGCATCGCCGGGCAGTTCTTCGCACCGGTGCTTGGTGCCACGATTCCGCTGGTAGCGAAGCGGCAGCAGCTGATGTCTGCAAATGCGCTCTTCAATCTGACGTCGACCGCGGCCCAGCTCATCGGGTTTGCGGCCGCCGGGCCGATCCTGATCCGGGTGCTTGGCGTCGATCGGCTCTTCGCCGTTACTGTCGTCGCATATCTCATCAGTGTGGCGTTGGTCTTTACACTGCCGAAGACGCCAGTTCCGGTACGTGCGATCAACGAGATCGAGCTGCGGCCGATGCAGCGGCTGTGGAGCGACATGAAGGAGGGCCTCGTCTTTATCCTTCAGGATCCGGCGCTTATGCGGGCGATTGGTTACCTCACGCTCGCTTCCACGACATTCCTGATGATCGCGACGCTGGGCCCTGACTTTGTTTCGAGTGTGATTGGATTGCCGAAGGAAGACATTGGGTTCATCGTCGCGCCCGCCGGTGCAGGCATCCTGGCTGGGGTGCTGATTGTGCCGCGGATCGTGAGGCGAATCGGTCGTGACTGGCTAATCGATATCTCGCTGACCATCGCCGGGCTCATGCTCGCCTTGATGGCGCTCACGAGGGGCGTGCTGAACGGGGTAGTTCCGGGTAATGCGTCGTTGTGGACGGTAGTGGGCTTCACCGCCAGCTTTGCTGGGATCCTGGGTCTCTGCAATGCATTCATTCTTGTGCCATCCCAAACGATGCTGCAGGAACGGTCGCATGAAGGGGTGCGCGCGCGAGTCTACGCGACGTTCTTCACAGTTTCAAACACCGTTGCCTTTGTTCCAATCTTCTTTGCCGCCGCGGCGGCGGACATTTTTGGCGTCATCAATGTGCTCATCGTTATGGCCTTTTTTGTCGGTGGGCTAGGGTTCTTTGGACTTCTCCACAGCAGGCGGGCAGAGCGTAACAAGTGGGAGCGCGTGAGGACCCGGCACCGACAGGGTCCCGATGCCATCCCCAGAAGATTCGAGGGATCTGGAAAGCCCACCAAGTCATAAGTGTCAATGCCGGAATGTCGGTCCTTCCTGCATAACGGAATCTCTCCACTTACGCCAACAACTGATGCAGAAGCGCCATGCGGATGAAGACCCCGTTCCGGGCTTGCCGAAAGTAGGCAGCACGCGGGTCTGGATCGACCTCGGGGTGAATCTCATCGACGCGAGGCAGGGGATGCATAACGACGGCGTGTTGGCCAAGATCCTTCATGTTGTCGGGAGTAATGATGTAGATGCCTTGTGCCTCGGTGTATTCCTCGGGAGTAGCGAACCTCTCCTGTTGGATGCGTGTCTGGTAGACGACGTCGACCTCGCCCATAGCCTTCGTGAGATCGGGCTCCTCCCGCCATGAGACCGAGGCACCATCAAGCGCATCCTTGATGTCGTCTCCCATCGGTACGGCACCGGGGGCAACGAAGACCAGTTCGGTGTTACGGGTCTTGCGAAACAGCAGGGCGAGCGATCGGGCCGCGCGGCCGAATCGAAGGTCGCCTACCAGGGCGACCTTGAGGTCGTCAATTTGACCAAGCTCGTTCTGGATCGTGTAGAGGTCGAGCAGGGCTTGCGTGGGGTGTTCTCCAGGCCCGTCGCCTCCGTTGATGATTGGCACAGGGGAGGCATTTGCAGCGCGCTGGGCAGCACCTCGCTCGAAGTGGCGAATGACGATGCAATCGGCGTAACCGGCGACGATGCGAATTGTGTCCTCGACGGATTCTCCCTTGATGGCGGAGGAGAATTCGCGGGCGTTTTCGGTGGAGATGACCTGACCGTCCAGCCGCAGCATTGCAGATTCGAAACTGAGCCGGGTTCTGGTGGAGGGCTCATAGAAGAGCGTGGCGAGGATTTTTCCCCGCACCAAGCCTTCGGCCGCAGTAACACTCCGCATTCGATCGGCATCTGCGAACAGCGTCTCAATCCATGCTCGTTCGAACTGCCCAACCGCCACGATATGCTTCACAGGTGCTCCTTCCGAGAGGGTCTGAAGGGAATGCCGACGGGTGAGAGTATAGTTCCGGGGACGACCATATCAGGATTGCGGGAGCGAGAGCATGTTGCAGCAGCTGACTGAGCGCGTCTTTGTCGCCACAGGTGGCACCAACACCGGGGTCATCCTCTCTGATGATGGTCGAGTGGTATTGATTGATACGGGGTTGAACGACACCCATGCGAGGAAAGTCTTGCGAATCGTCCGCGATGATTTAGGGACAGAGATCCGTGCGATTCTCACGACGCACGGCCACGCGGACCACTTCGGAGCAAACGCCTTTGTCGTCAAGCGCACAAATGCGTCAGTTCACGCTCCGGACGTTGACGAAATGGTGCTTCGACACCCTTTGATGCAGGCCGTGATGCTCTTTGGCGGGGCGGATCCAGTCGATACCCTGCGGACCCGATTCCTGCTCGCCGAGGACGGGCCCGTGGACGGGCTCCTTGAACCTGGAAACCAGGTACTGGAGGGCGTGGAACTGGATATCGTCTCTCTTGCCGGTCATTCCATGAACCAGATGGGCATTGTCATCGACGGTATCTTTTTCTGTGCAGATGTCGTCTTTCCAGATGCCACGCTCGAGAAATACCGTATTCCATATCTGTATGGGCTTACGGAACATCTGGACGCGCTCGATTTCTCCCTGTCCGTGGCGTGCCGGCAAGTTGTGCCGGGTCATGGGCCGGTGGAGGAGGGGATTGCAGGTTCCGTCGAGCGCAACCGTGCGGTGATCGACCGCACCATCACCGCGCTGCTCTCAATCCTCGACACCCCGAAGTCAACCGATCAGATATGCGTGGACCTCTTCACCGTGCTCAATGTGCCGGTCGGAGATGACGGCGGGTACTTCCTGCTGCGTCCGACCGTTGCGGCGTATCTGTCCCATCTGCAGCGGGTCAACCAGGTGTGTACCGACATCGCCAACAAGGGGGTCGTGTGGAGGCGCACGTGAGCGTATGAAGAGCCTTGTGAGCCCGGGGCCTGATCTAATTCACCTGCCGATAGCTATGGTGTGGTTTGATCGTATGCCAGGGACAATCGGAAATCGGTGCCGAGTGTCCCAAGCCCATTTCCAAGTTACACTCTCGAAGCGGTCGGGGTGCTCGGCCGGGGCACTATTCCTGAACAATCGGTTCGGCATCCCGGCATTTGATGTCGTCCAGGATCAACTTCGCGATGTCCTCGCCGAGTCGCACGCTGTAATTCGTTCCCCTATCTTCCGGATAGATTTGTGTTGTATTGGCGAGATAGAGGTTTTTTAGCGGCGTTCGGTGGTCCGGGATCATCTCCGAGTAGTACAGCGGGATGATCGGCTGAGCTGCGCGCTCCCGGAAGACCCAGGTCTGCCTGACCCATGTTGGATCGAAGTCCGGGTTGATCTTCTTCAGGTGCGGCAGGTACTCCTCGATGATGTCGTCGTCGCTCATAGCGAAGTAGGGATGGTTTGGCTCGACGTACTTGCTGAGGTAGACAAGGCGATTTCCGCCGTACTTCTCGGGTTCAACGAAGTTGGTGTGTTCGATCACGGCGGTGAACGGCAGGTCTTCGTCAGCGATGTTGAGCCAGTAGACATCGCTCAAGGGCTTCTCGAGCTCCAACAGCGCAACAATGGCCGCCTCGTACTCAAGAGCGTTCAGCTTGGTGGTGTAGTGCGGTGGGAGATCCGGCACCAACTTGTGAAAGATGTTGGATGGAGTCGTGGCCAGAATTGTGTCATACACCTGAGGTTCCTCACCGGCATCAGACCCCACCATCCACTTATCGCCCGTGACTTGCTCCAGCAGGCTGATGCCCGCCCCGCGGGTCATTCTCACTCCGGCCCGCTCACATGCATCGACCAGTGCATCGACCATTACCTGGAAGCTGCCGTCAAAGTACCCAAGTTTTTCCTGGTCGAGAGGGCTTCGGCGCGAGGTTGTGCGGAGCCAGATCTTGCCCCAGAACCACACCATCGCCACCTGGTCGTGGTACCTGCCGAACTTGGCCCTCAGTTGGGCCCCCAACGTCTTGTTGTAGGCGTTTCTGCCCAGGGCCTTTTGAAGCCAGTCATGGGCCGTGATGGATTCGAACT
>JAUJLY010000377.1 GCA_030447145.1 Thermomicrobiales bacterium | reverse complement strand
CCCCCCCACACTCTGACCATCCCCCCCGCTCTCCCTATGTGGAGGGGCTACCTGCTGTGTTTGAGCCGCACCGGCTTGGGCTGGAGCGAGCCAGTGCGGGACGAACTGGAGACGAACCGGCTGCAGCACCCCCTGCTGACACCGGTGGACGCCACGTTATGCGAGACCGAGGGGGCCGAAGCCGACTTCATCATCGGCAACCCGCCGTTCCTGGGCGACAAGAAAATGCGAGGTGAACTGGGGGACTCGTATGTCAGCTTTCTAACACGGACATACCGCTCGCGTGTGCCCGGAAATGCTGATCTAGTGTGCTACTTCTTTGAGCAAGCACGGGGTTCAATTGCCGATGGTCATGCAAAGAGAGCAGGACTGCTGGCTACCACAACGATTAGATATGGTGCTAATCGAGCTGTCCTCGACAACATCAAGCGAAGCGGAGATATTTTTCGCTTGGGATGATGAACCTTGGGTACTGGAAGGAGCCAGTGTAAGGATATCGATAGTAGGGTTCGATGATGGTAGTGATGAAGAAAGGCGCCTGGACGGCCTTGATGTAGCGAACATCAATTCTGATCTAACAGCGAAGCGGGACCTGACCAAGGCCAGAACACTATCGCAGAATGCGTCTATAGCGTTCTTAGGAGACTGTAAAGGCGGTCCGTTCGATATAACAGAACCAGTTGCACGGGTATGGTTGGATGCACCGGTGAATCCGAACGGTCGTCCCAATAGTGATGTTGTTCATCGTAGAGTCAACGGCCAAGATATTGTGGGTTGTCCGAGACAAGGTTGGATTGTCGACTTCGGACCAAAAATGAAACTTGAGGATGCGGCTCTCTATGAACTACCGTTTGAGTATGTCCAACGCTGTGTCAAACCGGTGCGGGATCAGAATCGAGACAACTACCTGAGGTTATATTGGTGGTTGCATCAGCGTCCACGCCCAGAGTTACGGAACGCAATCAACAGCCTTTTTCGATTTATTGTGACTCCTGCTGTTTCAAAGCACCGGTTGTTTGTTTGGATTGAATCAGGAGTGGTTCCCGACCATAAGCTCATTGCAATTGCCCGTGAAGACGATTACTTCTTCGGAGTACTCCATTAAAAGCCTCACACACTTTGGTCGTTAGCTCTCAGCACAAAACACGGGGGAGAACGGCCCACATACACCCCGACCACCTGCTTCGAGACCTTCCCCCTCCCCTGGCCGCCGGGCACCGAGCCGGTCGATGATCCGCGCGGGATCGCCATCGGCGAGGCGGCGAAGCGCCTCAACGAGCTGCGCGAGAACTGGCTCAACCCGGCGGGTGCCACCGAGGCCGAGCTCAAGAAGCGCACGCTCACCAACCTCTACAACCAGAAACCGACGTGGCTGCGGAACGCCCACACCACCCTCGACCGCGCCGTCTGGGCCGCCTACGGCTGGGATGATTCGGACCCCGCCATTGTTGACGAGGACACCATCCTCTCGCGGTTGCTGGCGCTGAACCTGGAGCGCGCTGGAACGACGTGAATCAAAGGTCCCGTCATCCACTGCGTCGAGAAGAATCCCCACCCGGAGCCACTCCCATACCAGATCTCCACGAGGAGTGGGCACGCCTGCTGGACGTGATGCCTGCGTCAGTGAGGTCGGCGATCCCGCTCGCTCTCTGGAACTGGGAGGGGCTCCATGCACTCGACCTTCCCGCACGCGACATGCCTGTCGACGAGTTTCGCTGGATGCTTGACATCCCGTTGTGGGCGGTCGATGGAGCCGCATTCCAGGTGACGCCGAACCAGGTCCTTGGTGATCCGACCACGTTCACGGAGCAGTATCAGCGAACCCGCAACGCGGATCTCTCCTGGCCGATCCATGTCCTCTGGCACAACGATCGCTGGACAATCCTTGACGGCGTTCACCGGTTACTTAAAGCCAGCCATGAAGAACGAACGGTGATCGCGTCCAAGGTCCTCTCCGATGAGGATTACCGGGACATCCTTGACGTGCGGTGAGCGCACACGGCGACCGGACCATGGTCCGTCACGTTCATGCCTGGATGCCTGAACGGTGCACGTGCCTACGCCAAACGACCTCCAGCCCGGCATTGGCGGGGCTGGAGGTCGTTCACGACTGGCCCGGGTCATGGCCAACAGCTTCACGCTGATCGACCACGCCAAGTGCAGTCGCGGCCGTCAGCCCATTCAGGAGGAGCCGCCCTCTTCCACCTCGTGCCCGGTCTCTTTCCAGGCATTGATCCCGCCGTCGAGGTGCGCGACATTGCTGTAGCCAAGCTGGCGCAGCGTGTCCGCGGCCAGGGCCGAGCGTCCGCCCGAGGCACAGTGGAGGATCGTCCGGCGGTTCGGATCGAGCTCGGGCCGATGGTACGAGCTCGTGGGGTCGGCATAGAACTCAAGCATCCCGCGCGGAGCATGGATTGCGCCGGGGATGGTGCCGTTCCGGGTCCGCTCCTCAGGTTCACGCAGGTCGATGAGGACGGCATCGCCCTCCGCCATTTCCCTGGCAACGTCGTCCGGCGTCAGATTCTCCGTCCGGCTCTTCGCCTCTGCGACCAGCTCGGCCGCCGTCTTCGCTGATTCCTGGGCCATGGTGTTCCTCCTTTGTGCTGGCTCTTCGCCTCATAGGTATGCCGCTGCCTCATCACCACTCTACGCTGATCGCCACCGTAGTCAATGCACCAGCGACGGTACCGAAGCTCCTGAGAGCTGACGACAGGCGCCCGTTCATGGCGGTGAGCATCGCGGCGGTAGACATCGCCGATCAGGAGGGCCGGCTAAAGCTGTTTTCAGAGAGGTCGTCTGTCTGTAGTCTGTAGCGGAGGACTTGCGGCGAGGGAAGCGGCATTTGAGGGCATTTATGCAGCAATAGCCTGCCCTGAGCGTGTCGAACGGGTCATCCTGACGGGCCGCGAGGGACGACATCTGGTAGGGGCGATCTCATTCGTGAGTGCCGTGGAGCCCTCATACCCCGTCATTTTGAGCAAAGCGAAGAATCCCACGCGAAGCGGTGCCCCCGAAAGAGGCACTCGCGTGGGACATGCAAGCTCCGGTGACGGGTTCATGAGGCCAAACCCGGTCCCGGTCACCACGCTTCGTGTAGGGTTCGCCGCACTGCGGCCAAACAGGCAATTCCGCAAGCATTGAGCGGGAGCGTCCCATCTAAATGACATCATTACGATCCGGCTACCAGGCAATGAGCCCATCGGGATCATGGCATTACGGCCAGCCCTCTTCTTCCAGCGGGCTGACGACCGCCTCGTTGAGCACG
>JAUJLY010000047.1 GCA_030447145.1 Thermomicrobiales bacterium | reverse complement strand
CAGGCACTGGCCTACGCAATTCTCGTCCACGCGGCGCTCTATTTTCCGATCACCCTCATTGGTATGGTGGAGTGGTTCCGGCGGGAATTGTCCGTCAGCCAGCTTCGGGATGATGAACCGGAGACCCAGGTCCGTGTGACAAGAGAAGGAGCACCAGAGCTTTCGCCAGACCGGACCTGATTCCGGGTTCATGTCTCCTCTGGTGATCCTGATGTTCTCCCGGAGCGTGGTGCTTCTGCCTCCCTCCCTCGATATCAGCATGGAACGATCGGTCGAAGCCCGGGCGACGGTGACATCGCCCGGTTTGTTGTGAGGGGCGGGTGCAGTTCCTCATGAACCTCGTCTAGGAGCGGCAGTATATGGAACTTTGGCAGGCGATCATCCTCGGCATCGTGCAAGGTCTGACGGAGTTTCTCCCGATCTCCTCATCGGGGCATCTCATCATCTTTCCATGGCTCTTCGGATGGGAGAGTGGCGGTCTGGCCTTCGGTGCTGCGTTGCACCTTGGGACGCTGACGGCGGTGCTGTTCTATTTCTGGCGGGAGATCCGGAACATGATCATGGTGATCCCGTATGCGCTGAGCAAGCCCGTGCCGATCCTGAAGGGGCAGGCAGGAGATTCGGATCGGGACCACTGGGCGAGGCTGGGGCTGCTGATCGTCATCGCCAGAATCCCGGGGGCCAACATTGGGCTGCTCTTTGAGTCGACGATCAAGGAGTTCTTCCATACGGAGGACAATTCGAGCCGGGCGATTGCGACAATCGCGACCATGCTGATCGTGGTCGGTCTTGTTCTCCTGCTTGCCGAGCGAGTGGGAAGCCAACGGCGTGACATTGACGGAATGAACTGGCTGGATGCCTTCCTTGTCGGTATCGGTCAGGCACTCGCGGCCCTTTTGCCCGGAACTTCCCGCTCCCGTGCGACCCTTACGGCCGGGCTCTTCCGGGGGCTTAAGCGTGGCGAGGCAGCACGGTTCTCGTTCATGGCGGGCATCCCGTTGATCCTGGGGCCGGGTTGAAGTCGGTGCTCGACGCAGTGAGCGAAGGGATGACCTCGGCGGAAACGACGAGCTTCGTTGCCGGTGGTGTCTCAGCGGCAATCGTCGGGTTCGTCACGATATGGGGATTACTCCAGTTCCTGCAGCGACAGAGCACGCTGGCGTTTGTCGTGTACCGGGTGATCTTCGGGCTGTTCCTCTTCGCGATGCTCTTCCTGCGGTAAGGAGTCACGGTCCCTCCCCGTAAGAGTCAATATCATACAACCCCGCACACCACGTGCGGGGTTTTTCGTGGCTGGGGCAGAGAGGGGAGGCTGGATTGCTCCGTTCGAGACAAGTGTTTGCGCGTACACATGTGTGCTGCGATACTTCCTGTAACAATACGTGTGCATGGAGGTACACATGATTATCCCCGAACTGGCCCAATCCGACAGTGTTGAGATGCGGAACAGGATGGATGCGGAGGACGCATGCGAGTGCATCCGGCCAAATGCGGTTGCGGCGGCGCGGGCGCACCTCAACATTGTCGTGGGTGTGGCCGGAGCGGTGGAGATCTTCACGATCCTCGGCGATCCCACGCGCGTGCGCGTGTTGACTGCCTTGCGAACCGGTGAGCTCTGCGTAAGCGATCTTGCCACTGCGACCGAAACCAATCGATCCACCATCTCCCATCAGCTTCGGGTGCTGCGGAGTCACCGGCTTGTGGAGCGGCGGCGAGAGGGCAAGACCGTTTTCTACGCGATTGCCGATGCCCATGTGGAGGCGTTGCTCGATATGGCATGCCTGCATGCGGCCGAGAGCAGTGGTGAGCGAGCGGGGATACCTGCATGAGTGACTCCAGGACCTCGTCTCCGATGGTCTTTGATGTCGCGGGGATGGATTGTGGCGATTGCGCCATGAGCGTCGAACGCGCTGTTGGACAACTTCCGGGTGTTGAGCGCGCAAATGTGAGTTTTGGCACCGGAACTCTTACTGTCGCTCCCGATGCCGCCGAGACAGAGGAGCTCCCGCGCACTGTTGAACGAGCGGTGGATAGAGCAGGCTATGCGGCCACACTGCGCGTCGACGGGATAGCGGCCCGAATGGTCCAGGTCCCCTGGTGGAAGAATCGGAAGCTGCTGCCCATCGGTATTGCTGTTGTGCTGTGGACGGCTGCCTTCGTGGCCGATCACCTTTCCCCTGTGAAGAACATCGCGATTGCTCTCTACGGGATGGCGATTGTCCTTGGTGGCTTCCCGATCATGCGCGTTGCCATGCAGTCCTTGCGGTTACGCCGCATCGACATGAACGTGCTGATGACGATCTCGGTCATTGGTGCGTCGATCATCGGTGAGTGGTCCGAAGGCGCCCTGGTCGTGGTGCTCTTCACGATCGGTGCGACCATGCAGGCGATGACACTGGATCGAACGCGGGCGGCCCTGCGCTCCCTGCTTGACCTTACCCCAGAGGAGGCAACGCTCCTGCGCGATGGCGTGGAGGCGATAGTGCGCGTCTCCGCGCTTCAAGTCGGCGATATCATCCGCGTGCGCCCCGGTGAAAGGATGCCAGCCGACGGCCAGATCATCGCCGGCTTCTCCGCCCTCAACGAAAGCGCGATCACGGGTGAATCGCTTCCCGCCGAGAAGGGCGAGGGCGACGCTGTCTATGCCGGGTCGATGAATGGGACCGGCGCGGTGACTGTGCGGGTGACGGCATTGGCATCGGAATCGATGCTGGCGAAGATCGTCCATCTCGTTGAGGAGGCGCAATCGAGCAAGGCGCCCTCCCAGCAGCTGGTTGACCAGTTTGCCTCCGTCTACACGCCGGTTGTCGTCGCCTTGGCCGGAGTTATCGCGCTCTCTGGTTGGCTGTTCCTCAGTGATGCTGAAACCTGGTTCTATCGAGCGCTTGTCCTTCTCGTCATCGCCTGCCCGTGCGCGCTGGTGATTTCCACGCCAGTTTCGATCGTCTCCGCGATTGGAGCGGCCACGCGTCACGGGATGCTCGTGAAGGGTGGTGCAGCGCTGGAGGAGGCTGGGCGGTCGCGCCTTGTTGCGTTCGACAAGACCGGCACGCTTACGCTCGGCCGGCCAACGGTGACCCGGATCGTCGTGCCAGAGATAGGCCCCGGGATCTATCACCATTCCGGGCAGGATGTGCTGGCGCTTGCGTCCGCTGTCGAGCGGGATTCGGAGCATCCGCTTGCCGGGGCGGTAGTCGCGAAGGCACTCCATGACCGGGTACCGGAGCTGTCAGCCACGGATTTCGAGGCATTTCCGGGACGTGGCGCATCCTCCCTGATTGATGGGCGAGAGATCGCGGTCGGCAACAAACGCCTGATGATTGAACTCGGAGTTCCGGCCGGGGATCTGGATGCCCTGGATGCAATTGCTGAGGGATCGCTTGCCAAGGCCGGTGAGACTGCGTTGCTCGTGGCCGAGCGGATGCCTGATGCCTGGCATGTTCTTGGGGTGATCGCCGTCGCTGATCGTGTGCGTCCCGGTGCGAAGGAGACTGTCCAACGGTTGCGTGACTTGGGCATTGAGCGCGTCGTGATGCTGACGGGCGACTGCCGGACGGTGGCGGAGACGATAGGGGCTCAGGTCGGTGTCGATGAGATTCGGGCGGAGCTGCTGCCCCACGAGAAAGCAGAGGCGATCGCAAGCCTGAAAGCCGACGGTTGGCACGTGACGCAGGTGGGCGATGGCGTCAACGATGCCCCTGCCCTGGCCACGGCCGATGTTGGTATCGCAATGGGCATGGGCGGTACCGATCTCGCACTCGAGAGTGCCGATCTTGCACTGATGCGCGACGACCTGTGGGTCGTCGGGTCGGTGATCGCCCTCTCGCGGCGAACAGTGGCCATCATCCGGCAGAACATCACTTTGTCCATGGTGACCAAACTCATCGCGCTGCTGCTCGGCGTTCTCGGCTTCGTAAACCTCTGGATCGCCGTACTGGCAGACGTTGGGACTTCGGTCCTGGTAACACTGAACGGATTGCGGCTTGCACGCATTTCTGATGTACCCGCCCCGGCTGCCCCCACGGCAGAAGCAGTGTCCTGTTCCTGCACTGATTGTGGTTCAGTTGGACATGACACTGCGCGAGAGGAGCTGGCGCTCCCTGCGGATTAGAAGGTTTGGTCGAACAACAAGCGGTGGTGCCACCACACAGCTGCACAAGGTCATTCGCCGGCGGGCTCGGGATTATGCGAGTCAGAGGGGTGGCCCGGAAAAGGGCATAACGGTCACCCATAATCAAGGACAACGGCGGGTCGGATTTGGGAGTGGGAGTACGCTGGGAATTGTTCGCCTACGGCTGCTCGTCAGGTACGGCACGACGGTGTGCAATGGGTGTCGTGGCTGGAGATGAGGTAGGAGTCGCGGGTGCATATTCCACGCCCTCCGGTGGCTCAATCGCGAACGGTTCATTCACGTCCGAGTAGATCCATAGCATGTAGTGGCTATCCGCCACCATGGCATTCCTTAGGACATTGCCTGTTTCCGTGTCAATCCAGAACGCGAACCACGCCTGGGCTTGCGGCGATCCCCCCGGCACGCGGAACGTAACGATCTGAGCGCTCCTCCCGCCAATCTCCTCCTCAATGCCAAAGCGGATCTGATCCGCGCCTTGGTATGTCTCGGGATACCGGTCGATGGGGAGATAGTTGGAGGGCGGCCTCTCCGTAACCTCGCCCTCCTCGTCCCGGGTCCATCCCTGTTCACCGATGGTGACAGCGGTGTAGTGATTGCGAGCAGGCTGTGCCGGAGGCGCGCCATCCATTCGCCGCTCGAATCCCCCCGCGTAGATCATGTCGTTGCGGAAGGCATTCGGCTGTCCGTTGGCCTCGGTCGTGGTCACAGCGAACTCGGCCATGATCAGGCTGTCGTTGCCACCGGAGAGCCATTCCCACCAGCGCAGGGAATCCCATTCGCTCATCTTGCCAATCGCGTTCGAGAGCATCTCTTCTGCGGCCGGATCAGTCTCGGGAGCTGGAGGCGCATCGAAACCCTTGATATTGGGATCGGGAAGCAGGATATAGAAGTCCGACGTCAGGGCGCCTCCATCCGGTCGTGCAATGGTTGTGTGAATCCGCCACCATCCCTTGCTGTCCATTCCCGGCTCGTCGAGGGTGAATGTTGGGGTGGCAGCTTCGGCGGTGGGATTCATGCTCAGTTCGTTGACTAGTTCGCCACTAATCAGGTTGGTGAGGTCTACTGTGGCTGCATAGGCAGGGTTCGGCATGAGTGTTCTGCCACTCATGTCCGTCAGGTAGAGGCCTAGTTCGATGTCGTCCGGCGCGCCTCCAGTGATAGTGAAATGTGAGATCAGTTCTCCTTCGGTGGTATCCGGGGGACCATCTGCAGCCGGCATGGCGAGCGTAATGCCGTCGGCGCCGGCAACCATTCCTTCGTCCCGCAGGAGGAAAAATGCGATGGTCGCGAAGAGGCCGAGTACCAGAATGACGGCAAGCGCAAATATGAGCACCCTGGTCCGAGGTGTAAATGCGCCAAAACGGGTGAACTGGGGGGCAATTGGCACGAGATGCGGTGTCCTTTCGGGCCAGCGGGGTCAGGATCGCTGGCGGGGATCCAGGGCATCACGCAGGCCGTCTCCGACAAGGTTGAATGCCAGCACCGTGAGGGCGATGGCGATACCGGGGGCGATAGAAATATGCGGATAGTTCCGGACGAAATCTCGTCCGTCCGAGAGCATTGTGCCCCATGACGCGGTTGGGCGTGAAACGCCCAAACCAAGGAACGACAGCGCGGACTCGAGAATAATGATGCTGCCGATGGCGAGACTGGCGAGAATGATGACTGGCCCGATCGCGTTCGGCACGATGTGCCTGGAGATAATGCGCCGGTCACTGGCGCCGGCGGCGCGGGCGGCGAGCACGTAGTCCCGCTCGCGGAGGCTGAGCACCTCCGCCCGCACAACGCGGGCGTACGACGCCCATACCGTGCAGCCAATGACGATCACGACGTTTCTCAGGCTGGGTCCGAACACGGTCGAAAGCGTCAGCAGCAGGGCGAGCAGCGGGAACGCCATCAGCGTATCGATAAGACGCGAAAGCAGGAAATCCACCCGGCCACCGAAGTAGCCTGCCGTTGCCCCGACCGCCACACCTATGGTGACCGCGATCATCGTGGCGCCGAGGCCCACGAGCAAGGCGACACGGGTGCCGTAGATAAGGCGAGTCAGGATGTCCCGGCCAATGTCGTCGTTGCCGAGCCAGTGGTCGGCGGTCGGCCCGTCTCCTCGCATGCGGAGATTGACTTCCTCCGGTGTATAAGGCGTGATCCACTGGGCGGTCAGGGCGAGGATCACGAGCAGGACGATGAACCCGAGGCCGAACACCGCCGCACGATGCTTCCTGAACCGGAGCCACGTCTTGCGCCGCTCGGTTGGCCCGTCGACGAACGTATGCGCAGGAGCGGTTCCTGCGCGCAGTGCGAGTCGTTGGGTGGAATCTTTCGCGTCAGTCGATTCCGGCATGACGTGATCGAGAGTTGAGTCTGGAGCGTTGCGGGTCATCGGACGCGCACCCGTGGGTCGATGATGGCGTATGTCATATCGGTCACGATGTTCATGATCACGACCACCGTGGTGAGCAGCAACACAATGGCCTGCACCACCTGGAGGTCCTGGTTGGAGATGGCGTCGAAGAAGAGCTGGCCGAGTCCGGGCCAGGCAAATACCGTCTCGATCACAATGGTGCCGCTGAGAATAAAAGCGATGCGGTATCCGAGCAGGGTGATGACCGGGAGCATCGCGTTGCGAACGACGTGACGGTACAGGATGACGTTGCGGGCCAGCCCCTTGGCCTCGGCCGTCTTGACGTAGTCCTGCCCGAGAATCTCGATGGTTGTGCCCCGCATGAGCCTCATTGTGGCCGCCATCTCCTCGATGGACAGCACAAAGACCGGAAGGATATAGCTCTTCCACGAATCGGCACCGTAGGGCGGAAGCCAACCGAGCTTCACGGAGAAGAGCACGATCGCCATGACGCCGATCCAGTAGTTGGGAACGGCGACACCCACGGTCGAGCCGAACGTGCTGAAGTAGTCGAGGAACGAGTTGCGTTTGGTTGCGGCCAGGACCCCAACTGGAAGGGCAATCAGCAAAGAGATGGCAAATGCCATCACGTTCAGGCGCAGCGTCATGCTTGCGGCGTTGGAGATCATGTCCCCGATCGACTGGCCGGGTCGCATCATCGATGTGCCCAGGTCTCCGGTGAGGAGATTGCCAATCCAGTTGCCGTAGCGCTCGTACCAGGGGTCATTGAGGCCCCATTTGTCACGGATTGCTTCGAGTTGTTCCTCTGTCACCCGTGCCTGACCGACCATCGTCCGTGCCGGGTCTCCCGGCATGAAGTAGATGACAAAGAAGGTCAGCAGGCTGACGAGGAACAGCACCAGCACGCCTTGGGAGAGACGCTTGATGAGGTACGCCGCCATGGATATTCCGTCCGCGAGTGATGAAACACGCGATGCTTTCGGTTAGCAGGGAAACAGGAGCCGGAGCGCATATGCGCTCCGGCTCGCGGGATGAGACTACTGCTCGAGCCAGAACCGGTACATCTTCTGATAGAGGCCGTCTGCGTTGAGCACCTCCTCCGGCAAACCCTGGGTCCGGTTGGAGTAGAAGACGATGTTCTGGAAATTCAGCAGGAAGAGGAAGGGGACGTCCTCTGCGACGATCTCCTGGATCCGCTTGTAGATCTCGACACGCTCAGCCTCGTCAAGCTCGCGGATGCCTGCCTGCAGCAGTTCATCGACTTCCTCCTTCGAGTAGTTGGAGAAGTTGTTGGCGCCGCCGGTGCCGAGCGTGTCCCGGGCGTCCGGATCACCGTTGGAGCCACCGTAGACCCAGTTGAAGAGGCCCGCGTCGTACTGGCCGTCGACCAGCCCGGCAAGGATATCGGAGGTAATACCCTCTTCAAGGTCGCACTGGACGCCAATGTCGGACCACCATTGCTGGGCGGTCTCCGCCTCGGGACGGCGCTGGGTGTCGCCTTGGAAGACCATCATCGTGAATTGGGCCTTGACGCCATCCTTCTCCCGGATGCCGTCGCTGCCCTCGGTCCAGCCAGCATCATCGAGGAGTTGTTTGGCCTTCTCCGGATCAAACCCATACGTGGCGACATCCGGGTTGTAAAACTTCTCAAGAGCTGGGGAGAGGTTGCTCGTCGCCACCTGGGCCTGCCCAAGGAAGATTTCCTCGGCGAATGCCTCCCGGTCGAGCGCAAAGAGGAGCGCCTGCCGGACAGACTTGTCAGAGAGAAAGGGGTGCTTGTTGTTGAGCGGGAAGTGGTTGGTGGCCACCTGCAACGTCTCATAGACGTTGAAGTCGCCGCTCTCCTTGAGCGCCTCGTTGTCCTCGGCGTTCAGTCCCCAGATCGAGTTGTCGGCCTGCCCGGTTTCCAGCGCGGCCATGCGGCCTGCGGCCTCCGGCACAACGTCGACCTGGAATGCGTCAAAGTTCGGTCGGCCCCGGAAGTGATTCTCGAAGGCCTTGAGAATTACCCGTTGCTGTGGCGACCACTCGCCAAGCGTGAATGCGCCGGTTCCGACCGGGGCGCCCTTGAAGGCCTCCTCGCCCTTCTCGGCGTGATCGTCTTTCGGGTAGATGAGCGTCGTCGCGACGTTCACCATGAAGGTGACGTCCGCTTCCTTCAGCGTGACAACAACCGTCTGGTCATCCGGTGCCTCAATGGTGTCGACCAGCTCGAAGTTGGCGGCGCGGGTGGATGCGTTTGCCTGGTCCATGATCCAGTTGTAGGTGTAAACGACATCCTGAGCCGTGAAGTTCGCACCGTTGTGGAACTTCACATCGTTCTTGAGGCGGAAGGTGTAGGTGAGACCGTCGGCCGAGGGCTCGTACGAGTCCGCAAGGGCGGGCTCGAGCTCATACTGCTCATTCACCAGGTAGAGACCGTCGAAAAGGTTGACGATCGGAACCCACTGCACTGTCTCGCCGCTATCCTCCGGACTGAGCGACTCAATGGCATCCTGGCCGAGCGTCACAAACGTGCCACCCTGAACCGGTTGGGCGTCCTGCGCGGCCGTGCGCTGGGCGACGACGGAGCTTGTGAGTACCGGAATCAATCCCGCGGCAGCAGCTGCCTTAAGGACTGTACGGCGGTCCTCGTGCATTGTCATCAAGTTTCGGATGGCGGAGAGACGTGCCCGGTCGTGTATAGACGACATTGATGCTCCTTGTCGTGTCGAAGACAGTGGTTCTGGAATCCGTCCAGTCTTCACTGGTAACTGTCGGCACAATACGTATGTCGATGGCATAGAACGTGAAACTCTCCTATATTTTGGCACAGCCCGCGACAGGGGACAATATGACAGGCAGCAGGTCAACCGTTACTCAGCAGTTGTAAAGAAGGGATGAAGACGGGCATAGGTTTCGTCCGGTGCTTCCTCAGCCAGATAGTGGCCACAATCAATGCTGGCTCCCCGTACGTTATCTGCCCAGTCACGCCAGATTGCAACCGGATTGTAGAACCGCTCAAGTTCCTCCCGCCGGGACCAGAGCACCCGCACAGGACAGGCTATCCTCCGGTTACCGAGGTCTGCATCATCGAGCATGCGGTCATAGGTTGCTCCGGCGCGGTAGTCCTCGCACATGGCGTGAATTGTTCCGGGCAAATTGATGCAACGCAGGTAGTCGTTGAGTGCGTCCGGGTCGAAGATATCGCGTTTTCGCAGGTAGTTTCGATCGGGGTCAGATCCTAGCATGCGCTCTGGCATGTCGAATGGTTGGGCCATGAAGTACCAGTGCCAGTTCACCATCCCGAACTCCATGTCTGCCCGACGACAAGCTTCGCCGGTAGGAATAATGTCGAGCACGGCGAGCCGGACGACACGTTCGTGATGGTCCAGGGCGAGGCGGTACGCGCAACGGCCGCCGCGGTCATGGCCAGCGACGGCGAATTGCTCGAAGCCTAGTTGATGCATAAGCTCGACCATATCACGGGCCATGGCGCGTTTGGAGTAGGGCTCGTGGTCCGGTGTGGTCTCCGGTTTCGAACTTTCGCCATAGCCGCGGAGGTCAGGCGTTACCACAGTGAAGTCCCTTGCAAGCCGGGGAGCTACCTCGTGCCACATAACGTGGGTCTGCGGGTGGCCGTGAAGCAGCAGCAGGGGTGGCCCTTCGCCCCCGACACGAACACGTAAGTCGGCCTCGCCTGTGTCGATCCTCGTGAGCTTGAACCCCTCGAACATTGGCGCTCCTCTCCGTCGGTGCTACGTCCTTTGCCTCGTCGCAGCTGCTCAAGGAAAGCATCGCGTGCATTGTATCGAGGCCACACCATCATCCAAAGCAAGGGGCCGCATTCGCTCACATCCCGCGGATGTGCCGATATGTGCAGCGACGATGAATGATTGGGAAGGGAGCGGGCACGATGCCAGACTCTCGCGTCGGGGCAACTTTTGTCGGATCGGCCAGCGGAATTTTACCGGGAAAGTAACAAGGGACACCTCGTTGGAGGTATCCCCTGTCTCCAAGTTTTCGTGGATGCCGGGAGATAATGGAGGGTGGATCGGCGCTCCGCTGTGCTATTAGGCTGACTGCATTCCAGCCATCTGCTGCGTCAACTGCTGGGAGATCTGCTCGACTCTTTGGAGCATCTGCTGCTCTTCTTGCAGGCTCTGCTGGAGCAGCTGCACGGCCTCGGTCTGGCCCATGGCTTGCGCCTTCTCCACGAGGCCGGTGTATGCGGCGATTTCGAGATGTTCGGTCTTGCAGGTCCCTGCTACGACCAGTCCTTCCACAACCTCCGGCGCGGGCTGCGCCTGTAGGGCATCCTGCAGTTCCTGATGCAACCCCTGAGCCGAGTGGCACTGAACCGGGTGGGGCTCTGCCCCCAACTGCTGAAAGATCTGCTCAAGCCGCTGTGCCTGCTCGCGGCTTTGCTCCGCGTGCATCCGGAGTCCTTCCTTTAGCTCGGGATTCTGGACGAGTCCCTGGGCCTCCTCAAGCATCTTCACGACAATCTGCTCGGCACTGTGGGCACTGGACAACTCGTGGACGAACAAATCCTGCGGCGTCTGCATTGGCATGTTGCTTGAATCGCTCATTGTTCGATTTCTCCTCTGATAGAACGCCACACGGCCACCAAAATAGCGGGCGTGTCCCTACCATGAGCGCAATGCATGTGCCACTGAGGCACTGGTCCGGGTGCTGAGAAAATGCGAGCTGGGTCGGGCGTTTAGTCAGTGCGCGGGCTCGGCTTCGGCCTCCCCGTGGCTTTGTGCGGCCTCGTCTGTCCTGGCGGCCATGATGAAGTCGTTGCGGTGGAGTCCCTTGATGGCGTGCGTCCACCACGAGACGGTGACCTTGCCCCATTCCAGGCGGATCTGCGGGTGGTGATCGGCCTCATCCGCAAGCGCAGCAATGGCATTCGTGAGGCGAACCGCCGGCATCCATCCCTCAACCTTGTACGTGCGCTTAAGGCGAGGTATGCCGTTGACTTCGGTAAGCTCCCAGCCGGGGATTTCGGGTTTAAGCTCCTCGATCTCGGTATCGGTCACCTTTGGGGAGCTCGGTTGGCAGGCTTCGCAGAATTC
>JAUJLY010000376.1 GCA_030447145.1 Thermomicrobiales bacterium | reverse complement strand
GGCAACCGACCTTTCGATGTTCTCCTTGTCGGATCCGGTTTCGGCGCGACTGCCTGTGCCTTTGCACTGGCGCGAGGAGGTCCGCGCGTTGGGTTTGTTGCCGGCGTAGGGCGATCGCGGTCGCTGGAAGCCGATGGGGGGATCGTCGACCCACTGCTGGTGCTTCGTGCATTCGGAGAGGGCGCTCCCCTTGGTGACGTTGTGACGCGGCGGCAGACCTTCACAGCGGAAAGTGTTGGCAGTACTCCTCTCTTGAATTCTCTAGAGGAGATGCCACGCCGCCAGGTTTACCTGCGCCTTGAGCTCGAGACGTGGGCACGGGAAAGGGCAGTCGCCGCAGGTGCCGAGTATGTCGAGGGGTTCATCGAGGAGACGGTGCTTCCGGCGCCAGGTGACCTCCTGGAGATCATGAGCGAGGCAGGTGATCAGACGTTATCTGCCAAGACGATTGCATTATGCGAGGGTAGCGATCCCCGAATCTCGACGCGTGCAGGACTCCGTCCCGACTACGATCCCGAGGACCAGGTGCACTTCGCAAGGACCATCATTCAGCGACCCGCAGGTGAAGCGGTGTACCTCACGGGTAACACGCGCACAAGCTGGGGAATGCCGATTGGGGTCACTTTGGTGCCGCTCGGGTCGGGGTCGATAGTCTCGGTTGTAGCGCGCATCGAAAACATCATGCGCAGCAACCGCTCGTCAAGCGATGCATTGGAGGACCTGCTGCCCTCCCGCCTGGGGATTGATCTTGGATTGCAAGGTGAACGGATCCACACTGGGGTCGAACTGTCGGCACTACGTCGATACACGCGGAACGTGCGGCTCTCGCACGACGGATTACTGATCGGCCTGGATGCTTCCGGCATGCTGGATCCACGTGAGGCGCGGCGGGCTGACGTCACAATCAGGAGCGGGATGCATCTGGCAGAATTTTTGATGGAGTCAGGATCCTACTCCTGGGATGAGTTCGCTGCCCCCCTGCTCCAACAGGTACGGGCGGTGAATGCTGATCGGATCGATGCCCGATCGCGCGGTTTCATTGAGGAACGGGGTACTGGCGCCGGACGAACCGGAGCGTTGTCGCGTGCAGGAACTAGCCTTCTTCGAAAATTGCGTACCCTTGGCTAGACAACATCAGGCAGGAGAATCATGAACATTCATCGTCTGCACCATACGAGTATCCCTATGCCGCCCGGTGGCAATGACGATGCTCGTCGATTTTATACGGGCGTGTTGGGGCTACGGGAGATACCACCGCCTTCTTCATTACGGAAGGACCGCCTGGTTTGGTTCTCCGTCAGTGACGACGGGGACGAACTCCATCTGCTGACGGTCGACGATGTTCAATCAACCACGAATGTTCAGCACTTGTGCCTTGTGGTTGACGACTTGACCGCCGTGCGGCAGGCGCTGGAATCCGCTGGTGTCGAAATCGGTGAAGAGCCGGAAATTGCATTTCGACCCCGTTTTTCGTTTCATGATCCCTTTGGGAATAAAATAGAGATTACAGAGATAAACGGGGATTATCTGGACGCAGAAAGATAGAGGGGCCCAATCATGGCAGCGATTGAACCGAAGATTACCTATACATCGACGCCCGAACAGCTCGAAGCCATGCAGGCAAGATTCGATGACGCGTTGGTAGAGGTCGAGAAAGAATTTGGCACCGTCTATCCGCAGATTATCAACGGCGAGGATCGCACCAGCGAACATCTCTTCGATGTGGTGGCCCCGGCCCAAACCAGTCTCGTTCTGGGACGATTCCCAAAGGGCACGAAGCAGGATGTCGATGAGGCGATCGCAACGGCCAAAGCGTTCCAGCCCGAGTGGGATGCCACTCCTTGGGAGGAGCGGGTTCGGCTGGTGAAGTCCGCCGCCGATAAGGTGCGCGAGCGCAAATTCAAACTCGCGGCGATTATGATCCGGGAGTGTGGCAAATCGCGGACGGAAGCAATCGGTGAGGTCGAGGAGGGCGCCGACCTGCTCGAGTACTATGCGACCGTCTTTGCTGAGAACGACGCATATCAGAAGAAGATGGGGAGCGAAGATCCGCGCGAGAGGAACACATCGGTCCTGCGGCCCGTTGGGGTCTGGGGCATCATGTCGCCGTTTAATTTCCCGAATGCACTTGCGGCCGGGCCTATCGGGGCGGCATTGGTAACTGGAAACACTATTGTCTTCAAGCCAGCCAGCGCGACGGCAATCTCAGGGTACGAGTTAGCCCGGGCGATTCTTGATGGCGGCATCCCGGCCGGAGCCTTGCAGTTCGTCACCGGGGGAGGTGCCGAGGTGGGCGATTATCTCGTTCACCATCCGCACACGGACGGCGTGGTTTTCACCGGATCAAAAGAGACCGGTATGCATCTCCACAACTCTTTCAGTACCACCTATCCGAAGCCGATCATCACCGAGATGGGCGGCAAGAATCCAACGATCGTGACGAAGAATGCCGATCTCGACAAGGCGGTGGAGGGCGTCGCGCGGTCCGCTTTTGGCTTCTCCGGCCAGAAATGTTCCGCTTGCTCCCGCGCCTACGTCGATGCATCGATCTACGATGCGTTCATGAATCTCCTGGTCAAGCGCACCGGGGCGCTCAAGGTGGGCGATCCGACGGACCGGGACGTCTTCATCGGTCCAGTGATCGATGAGTCGGCGGTTGAGCGGTACGAAGACGCGGTAGAGATTGCCAAACGGGATGGCGGAACCGTCTGCTATGGCGGTGAGCGACTGACGGGTGAGGGCTTCGAGAAGGGGACGTTTGTAGAGCCCACGATCGTGGACAATCTCCCGCTCGATCACGAGCTCTTCAAACGGGAACTCTTCCTGCCATTCATCGCCGTAGCGCCGGTTGACTCGCTCGAACAGGCTCTCCAGGAGGCGAACGACGTCGAGTATGGACTGACAGCGGGCATCTTCTCGGAGGACAAGGAAGAGATCAGCACCTTCTTCGACAAGATTGAGGCCGGCGTCGTCTATGCGAATCGTAAGGGTGGTGCGACAACCGGGGCATGGCCAGGGAGCCAGTCATTCACGGGCTGGAAGGGTAGCGGCTCTTCTGGCAAGGGCGCACTTGGCGAATATTATCCAGCGCTCTTCATGCGGGAGCAGAGCCGGACGGTTGTGATCGAAGACTAGAGGAGGGGACCGCTGGAAACAACACCGCTCGTACGGTCGGACGGTCTCTCCTGCGACGCGGAGCGATTTCTACAGGGTCTATCCAATCCCCGCATGGCATTGCCATAGAGCAGCTTGCAGGATCATTGCCGGTTTCTCCTTCATGG
>JAUJLY010000375.1 GCA_030447145.1 Thermomicrobiales bacterium | reverse complement strand
CGCTGAAGTTCGAGTCTCCCCGGCCTATGAGCGTATCGATCTTGAGCGCGGCGAGGTTGTTGGAGTCTACCTTCGGTTCCGTGATGTGCACGGGCACATCAACAGGCCCGTGACCATCAAGGAAGCTCCCGGCAACCACGTCGGCGAACTCGTTCGTCATCACCGCGGCGCCGTCAACACTTGGGCTTGTCGCATACAGGCCATCCGAAAACGCCACCGTCGCATCGACGGGGGTACGGTTGATCTGGCCTGCATAGGTTTCGCGGAGGTAGGAGCTTAGCCCATCACGATCGAAGTCGATCACGGTTTGTGGCTTACCGTCGAACATTCGCGAGGTAACCCGGAGGAACTGGGAGATCTCTGTGCCCTGGATCTGCCAGGTCTGATCCTCGAACTGAATCTGCACCGGTTGGCTGAGGACGTTCTCGACCTGGGCCTTGCCAGCTTCGAGATCAGCGACGCGCAGCTCCGGTTCATCGACGACCGTGGGAAGCTCGGTATCCACCGGTTGCAGCGTCTGGAGGACGGTCAGAATCTGCGCTTTCGCCGCCTCACGGTCGACCACAATACCGGTTGAATCAGAAGTAAAGGAGACGCTCGCACCGTCAATTATGATTCCGGCGTCGATTGCGGGACTCCCGATATCAGCATCGACGGTATTTAACCAGGCATCGAGCCGGGTAAGATCGAGGCTGGTTTCCAGCGGGACCGTCTGGTCATCCTGGAGGATATCGCCCGTGAAGGCCAGGCGGGAAACCGCATTGTCCTCACGGCCCAGGCTATGCGCCTGCTCGAGGACGGCATCGGTATGAATCGTTGCGCCAAGCTCGGCAAGCGTCGGTGTCCAGGTCTTCCCTTCATACGAGAAGGTGATGCTGTTCAGGTTCAGGTCGCTGGCACGATCTGACAGGCGCTCCTGCGCCTGGGCCATGGTAAGGCCCCCGACCTCCACATCGCCAATAACGATGGCAGGATAGATCTTGTCATCGAACATGACGCGAAAAACGAGGAGCCCGATTGCAAGGATCAACAAGAGCGTGGCCGCTCCGGCGACCAGGCGTGGCCCGATCCGTCTCGCGGTCCTGGACCAATCCAGTGCGGTCACCCCTCCGCCCTGCAAGAAGCGCATTGCACCGGAGAATCGTCCGCTCACCCCGCCGGACTCATGTGTCGTTGTCGGCTGCACCATGTGTATTCCGTTACCCCAAAACTGATTCGATGACGCAGATTGATCGCAGCAATGCATCTCGCCAGCGATATCGATCCCCACGACCGGCAATCACGCGCATGATATTGAACTGTTGTAGTCGATGGAACGAACCCCGCCCCAAGCGGCAGGTGGGCCGCCCGTCCCGCAGTGAACTCCCTTCTTAAAATAGCATATGCCGATCTCGCACTTGTCTCCCACCAGTTCGACAGCGCTGACGTCTCTGCAGTAATAAACGTCCTTGTCCTGATATTGGACTCATACCAAGTTGCGGGGAAATGGGCGGATCAGTGCAGTCGCGTCAGGCCACGGTCCACCGTTTGATAAAGATTGACGGCGGCGAGATTCCGCTGGTCAGCACGCTGTGCGGAGCAACGATGCGTCGTGCTCCGCATCCTTAATATGAAAGAACATCCCTAAATCTGATATTATGAAGCCCAGAGAGACAACATAATCGGTTGGCATCGTTTCTGCTTCTACTTGTGGTACGACGTTCCAGGTGCATGACTCAGGCTCCGCCAGGCGAGAGAATTGGTTGTGTCTTCCTCTAACGGGACGTACGTACATACGCTATACGCACTTTATGAGTGCAGGAGGTTTACTCAATGTCGAGGAACAAGACATTCTCACATTCGCTGACTCGTCGTCGCCTGGTCGGCAGCAGTCTCGCCGCGGCTGCGGCATCCACTGCCTTCGCCTCTCCCGCAGTGATTGGAGCTGCCTCCCGCCAGGATGGTACTCCCGCAGGCACCGCGAGCGGTGAGCTGGTCGAGTGGGGATTCGGCATCCAGGAGACCAATCCCCTGGCGCGTGCACGTGTTCTCGCCTTCCAGGAGGCCTTCCCGGATGTGAACCTGCAGATCGTGGAATCATTTGACGAGCAGAAGCTTCTCACCGCAGCAGCGTCTGACACGCTCCCCGATGTGATCTGGCTCAGCCGGACGGAAACCGCCACCTGGGCCGCTCCCGGGGTCATCCGCCCGCTCACCGAGTTCATTGAGCGTGACGGCTATGACGTCGCTGACTTCTACCCCTTCGCGATCGAAGAGGCCTCCTATGAGGGTGAGATTTACGGCATCCCGGGTGGCGCTGACGTCCGCGCGCTCTACGTCAATGTCGACCATCTCGAGGAGATCCGCGTTGATCTTGAATCGATCGACACCTCCGACTGGGAGCAGCTCAGTGAACTCGGCTCCCAGTTGGTCCAGCGCGAAGGTGACCAGGTTCAGCGGTGGGGATTTGACCATCGCGTCCAAGCCGGCAACTTCTGGCTCTGGGGCTATGGCAACGGCGGCCAGTTCCTGTCCGAGGATGGCGCGGAAGCCACCTTCAATTCGGAGGCAAACGTCGAGGCGTTACGGTGGGCTGTCGATGCCTACGACGCACAGGGAGGTTCCAACCTCTACGATGCCTTCGCCACTACCTTCCAGGGTGACCAGCAGTTTGCCAACGGCTCCGTTTCCATGTCGGTGTACGAGCAATGGATGCTCAGTGCTGCGATCGCGACGGTTGCGCCGGACCTGAACTTCCGGCTGCTCCCGATCCGCGAGTGGAGAAGTGGGCCGGAAGGTTCGATCGCGACATACTCCGGCGGTAATGGATGGTACATCACCTCCGGTGCCAAGAACCCGGAAGCGGCGTGGGAATACATCAAATTCCTCCACACAGATGAGACCTGGATGATCGGTGCCAGGGCAGTCAAGGCCCTCCGGCAAGAAAACGGCAACCCGTACTTCCCGTCGCTCACTGGCAAGACGTCGGTCGACCAGATGCAGATCGAGGAGCTCTATGAGCCGGTCAGTGAGGCCTTTGACAGTGCCGTAGACTTACTCCCGACCCTGCTGCGAGAGAGCGTCGCGCGTGAGCTCTACCGATCACCGGTCGGTGGCCAGCTTGAAGACATCCTGCTGGCGGACGCCATCAAGCCAGCCATGAGTGGCAGCGAAACACCGAAAGACGCACTCGACAACGCAGACCAGAACGCGCAAGATGCGATCGACATGTTCTAGTCGAGAGTACCTGATGCGCGGGATGGCCAGGAGTGGATGCTCTCCAGGCCAAACCGCGCGGCGTCTGGTTCACCAAACCCCAACGGACTAGGGTAACAACCACCCC
>JAUJLY010000374.1 GCA_030447145.1 Thermomicrobiales bacterium | reverse complement strand
TGAGATTGCCGAGCCCCGGAATGTTAAAGACCAACTCGACGAAGATCGCGCCGTTCATGAGCGTGGTCATGACCAGTCCGATAGTCGTCACCACCGGAGACAGGGCTGGCCGCAGAATGTGCCGGGCCGCAATGTGCCGCGGGGACAGCCCTTTGGCACGCGCGGTCCGGATGTAATCCTCAGACAGGATCTCAAGCACCGCCGCACGGGTCTGCCGCATGAAAATCGGCATCGGACCCAACGCCGTCACCACAACGGGCAGGATGGCTTGGGGATGAAACAGCCCCTTCCAGCCAAAGGGAACATTCATGATGTCGAGGCCGATCACCAGGAGGAGCAGTAGCAAGGGCCCAGTAACGAAAATGGGCACGGCGCGCAAGATGGATAGCACACCAACAATGAGTGTATCGGGCCAGCGATTGTGCTTGGTCGCCGCGATCACTCCAAGCGGGACCCCAACCAGCGTGGCGACCACCGTTGCCGCGAATCCAAGCTGGAGCGAGATGGGGAGCCGGGCGAGGATCATGTCAGTGACCGGGCGATTCTCCCGGATGGAGATCCCCATGTCCCCGTATGCAAGGCGCTCTATATAGGTAGCGAATTGTTCAAGGAAGGGCTTATCGAGGCCATACCTCGCCCTTATCACTTCCATCGCTTCGGGGCTGAGTGAGTCCATGTCCTGATCGACAAACATCTGCCTGATGGGATCGCCTCCACCGTAGAACATCATGGCATAGGTCACGAAGAGGACGACAAAGAGGCCCATCACCCATCTAAGAGCCCGGGCGGCAACATACGGGGCCATAAGCCGACTCCTTGCTTCACTGAGACAGGAAGCAGCCGCGAAGCCAGGGGTGTTCCCGCCGGCGCGAGCGACGTCGCTCGCGCCGGCGGGAACAGGAGGTTACTCAACGGCGAACCGATCCCCTATTCTGTACCGATGTAGAGCAGCCACGGCTCAATGAAGGTGCGATCCGGTCCACGGTTGTAATTTTTCACGTGGGACAGTGCATTCAGCGCATTGTTCTCAGCGCCGAAGAGCATCGCCTGGTAGTCGTTCATGAAAATCCGCTGGGCTTCGAGTGCCAGCTCACAACGCGCTGGATCCTCTGGGGGGACTGCCAATGCTTGTTCGATGAGCGCGTCGAGCTCCGGATTCTTATACCCGCGCATCGCGTCTCTGGGTATTGCCGAAGTCGAGTACCCCGCGACAAGCATGTAGGTGGCAGAGTCCGGAAAGCGAATCAGGACATCGTCCCGGGTCAGGTTAATCAGCGGTTCGTCAGGCCCGAACCCCTCCTCGTCAGTCTTGAAATCGACGTTGACGATACCAAGGTTCTGGCGCCAGAACTCTATAATCGCCTCCAACGCACGAACATTCTGCGGGCGCTCTCCACGCGATGTGACGCGCAGCTTGGGCAAATTCTCGGCGCTTCCGTAAGTTGACTCGGCGAGTGCGGCCTTCGCCGCCTCGGGGTCGTACGGATACCAGCTCTGCTCCTCCTCCCGGCATGGAAGTTCGGGATCGAGTAACTGGTCTACCATTTGTGCGTTGCCCAGCGGGAAGGCGGCCTGGAAGACATCCTGGAAATTGACCGACAGCATCAGTGCCTTGCGCACGTTAATGTCGTTCGTCGGTTCCGATTGCGCGCCCAGCCAGAACGAGTTGTAGCCAAACCCGGTCACCGGTCGGAACAATGCCGGAAATTCCGCTGCTAGCTCGGGCGGCAACACCTGATCGGGATGGACGACATCAACCTCGCCATTCCGAATCATCAGCGCCACGGTCCCCTGATCGTTGACGAAGCGAAACTCGATCCGGTCGAGGTATTGTCCCTCGCCAAGCCACCAGTTCGGGTTCCTGCCCATGACAGCTGTGCCTGCGTCAGGATCCCAGGACTCGAGTCGATAGGGACCACTGCATGCCGGATTGTTCTCGGGAGTCCAGAAAAATTCGATGTCATTCCGCGCCTCTTCCACCTTGACAGGGTTGAGATGGTGAGTGGCCACCCGCCAGTGGAAGACCGGATCAGTTCCGGTAAGCTGGACCTCGAGCGTGCGTTCGTCCTTGGCAACCAGGCCGGGTGCTTCCTTGGCGGCCAGACTCAAGACCTCCTGAAACCCTTTGACTTTCCCCATATAGTCTTGGATGCGGCTATTGCCGGCGAGTGGATCAGCCATCAACTCCCACGACCCCTTGACTTGGGCGGCCGTAATCGGAGTGCCGTCGGACCACTGGGCGCGAGGGTCGATGGTAAACGTCCAAACCGTCGAGTCCGCATTGCCTTGCCAGGAATCGAAGACAAGCGGCTGGAGTTCGAGGTTCTCATCGAAATACATCGGTGGCGAAAAGTACAACGACTGCCAGAACTCCATGTCGGAGCCCCCGGTCAACGGCTGGAACTCGAAGGTGACAGAACCGCCCGAGCCCGTCTGGATTCTGAGAACTTGCTCTGCGGCCGCGTCGGGAGGAGGCGTGCCGGTTGGCGTTTGCAAATGCGCGGCTGCTCCGCGGGCGCCGAATAACCCTCCAGCAGTGAGCGACGCCGCTCCCAGTCCTCCTTTGACCACCGTCCGCCGAGTCAACGCTGAAGCTAGCCTTGTAGCCATGATTTACCTCCGCGAGAGATGCGTAAACTCTCGCCGACGGGAAGTGGCAACGGCTTCAATCGCTAGCCGCGCCAGACTTCCACAATGTGGAATCGCTTTCCGAAAGAGATGTAGATGCTGATGAGTATAGAGTGGGGAACACCGATGTCAATCCCTGAAAATATGATTCGTCAGGCCCATTAGTCGGCAGTATTGCCAGACGGTAGACCTGCTGTGCTTTTCGATCTGGAGCCTGGGACCTACACGATCGTGAGCCTGCTCCCGGACGCGGAGGGGTTGCCCTACCTTGCCTCCGGGATGGTCACCGAGTTCACGGCGGAGTAACCGGGGCGGATGTTCCGAACGACGATGGCGGAGAAGCTCTGGTTCTGCTGATGGCAGCGGCATCGAACAGCCGCACCAGGCAGCGGCGATGGGGCGGGTGCATCCAAGCGAGACGACGTGGCGTATGTCAGGCGAGGAATGATTACGGATCGACCAGGCGGGATCGACGGGCCGCGCCCGCCTGGTCGGCTGTGACCATATCCTCGGTTGGCCCAGGGTTGGCCCAGCCGTGTCATGCGCAGGCACGAGTTCTGGACCGACATCCGAGCGGTCCATCCTGGCCCGCCTGGCCCGTCCGTCCGGCAACCATGGCAGCCGATTGAGGCGCCAGCGGGACGACCGAGGGAAGACCGGATTGTCACCTCCGCACAACACGGAGTCGCGTCTGCCGATCGATCCTTGTCCGTACA
>JAUJLY010000046.1 GCA_030447145.1 Thermomicrobiales bacterium | reverse complement strand
CCCGCCGCCCGGGCCATCCGACACCCCAGGGTGGTGGCGTCTCAACGGAATCTCCGTCATCCGCCTGGTCACCCCCCAGGGACTTGAAACTGCTGTGGAAGGCACATGGCCGCACCAACGCCGGGATAACGAGTACATCCCTGGCGTTCGTGGCGTAAAGCCGGCATGGGCATTTGCCGCCATCCTCATCATTCCCGGCGCGCTCGCGATGATCGGTATCGTTGCAGTTATCATCTGGCTGGATATCGACGCACCAGAGGGGCTTAATCTCGGTGGCGCGCTCCTCGCTCTCGGGTGGCTTCTCTTCCTGATCTTCGGGCTCAACCTCTTCGGCCTCGGCCGGGTATTGGGCACACTCGGTGCATTCGGACCGATCGCCATTGGCATCATATTGCTCGCCGCCGACGGCCTCCTGATCGTGACCCTGATGGACGTGCTGCCCTCCTGGGACGTTGTCGAAGAGTCGCTCAGGCGTGGGCTAGAGGACATGCTGCCTTTCCTTGATTTCGAGGAGGACCAGGCCCGCTCACTGCGCCGTGTCACTCGAAATTAAGGACACAGCCTTGCATCCACGGCGGTATATGGGATGCTTGAAAGAGGCGTCAGCAGCCTGGGGTGGCAGGGACATATCTGCCGTGGTTCGGGTAGCCATGTGATGGACCGGGAGTTCGTGGGCACATGAGCGAGGGTGAAACGCGACGGTCACAGTCCGCAGACGCCGTCCCCAGGCCAGTTCCGGGTGCCCGGCGACGTGTGCGCGGCAAAACCGTTCCACGGCGACGGCCCTCCGTTCATCCCACACGTAAAACCTACGCGACTCCGTCACTTCCTCCTTCACGCGTCTATAGGGATGATGAGGATCGACAGGACCGATCACCGGGTGTGGAGATGCGCCCGATGGGAGGCATCTTCGGCAGCAGTGGCACCGTCGACCTGCCAGCCGAACATCGTACCCGCCGGCTCCGGCTCCCGAAAAATGCTCGCAACCGGCGTCCGCAGGTCAAGGAAAGCTCGTTGCTTGATGACGCGGATTTCCGCATGCTGTGGCTATCACGTCTTCTATCGCAGACGGCACAGGGCGCCTTGCTCTACGCGCTGCTGATTCTCGTGGTCGACCTCTCGAACCGGTCGTTCTACAACTCGCTCTTTGTCGCCTGCTCGAACATTCCGTCGATCGCATTCGGCCTTCCCGCTGGCCTGGTGGTCGACTCCCTGTCGCGGAAACACCTGCTGGTGATGCTCAACGGCTTCCGTTTCGTCTTTATGCTCTTCCTGATCGCGAGTGAACCCTCGCTGACCGGTGTCTTCGCGGCGACACTTGGGATCTGGATCATCCACCAGTTCTACTCCCCCTCAGAAGCCTCGATGCTCGCGGACATGGTACCGTCCGATCGTTACACCTCCGCCCAGTCCCTTTTCAACCTTGCCCTGACCATCTCCCAGGCGCTTGGGCTCGTGCTCCTCGCGCCTCTGATGTTGCGTCTTGGCGGTCCCGAGCTTGTGTTCGTGATGGTCGGTGCACTCTGGTTGGTGGCCGGTGCGCTGACGATCCTCTTGCCGTCGATCCCGTTGGAACAATCGGCGACGAGGCGTCCGCGCCGTCGAGGGCTCATCGAGTCGCTTGGCGACGGGTGGCGCTTCGTGCGGGGCGACCGACCAACGCTGGAGGCGATCCTTGACGACGTGCTGGTCAGCGTCGGGATGAGCTCGCTGGTTGTGATCATTCCGTTCTATCTGGAGCGAGTACTGGGAACGTCGAAGGAGAATACCGTCTTTGTCTTCGCGCCCGCGGCGCTCGGACTGGTAATCGGCCTGCGCATGGCGCCATTCCTTGCGAGAGTGATCGGCGAGCGCTATTCCGCATCACTTTCGCTGGCTGGCTTCGCCTTCTGCATCTTCTCGCTGGGCTTCGTCGAGCAGGCCTATCGCTTCCTCAATGACGTTCTCCGTATCCCGCTGAACCAGATCACGGACTGGCTGGCGATCTCACCGCTCATTTTCCTGGCCATGCTGATCTCGATCCCGGCCGGCATCACATCATCGATCGTCAATGTGGCGGCCCGGTCGATCCTATTGCAGCGCAGCCCATCCTCGGTGCGCGGTCAGGTGATCGCGACGCAAGGGCTCATTGGCAACGTCTTCGGTCTGGTGCCAACGTTACTGGCTGGCATCGCGACGGATATCTTCGGCGTCGTTCCGGTGGCAGTTGCATTGGGCGTGCTGATTCTCATCGCGGGCGGCGTCGCGCACGGCGCTGGCCGCCGCCCCGCCCCCCAGGCGCTTCCCGCAACGTAGGTGGGCCTCGCCTGATCAGCAGGGACGGGACAGCGATCGGTGCGTCAGGACGCAGCTTTCACAAGGTCGGCAAAACGCGCGAGATCGACATTACCGCCGGAGAGGAGAACCCCGATTCGCTTCCCTTCGGTATCGATCTTCTTTTGGAGTACGGCTGCGGCGGCAAGCGATCCCGTGGGCTCAACGATGAGCTTCATCCGCGAGGCGAAGAAGGACATTGCTTCCACCAGCTCCGCATCGCTCACGGTGACAATGTCACCCACCATCTGCTGAATGACAGGGAAGGTGTAGTTACCGAGATGCAGCGTCTGCGCGCCATCCGCGATCGTCTTCAGAGTCTCGATATGGACGATCTCACCGGAGCGAAAGCTCCGCTGGCCATCATTCCCTGCTTCCGGCTCGACACCAATCACCCGGCAATCCGGGCTCAAAGCATGAGCGGCCACGGCGCATCCTGACAGCAGACCCCCGCCTCCGAGGGGGACAAGCAGCAGGTCGAGAAGTCCGACATCCTCAAACAACTCCACGGCCGCGGTACCCTGGCCCGCCATCACATGCGGATGGTCATAGGGCGGTACCAGCGTCAGGCCCTGTTCATCCGCCAAACGCCGGCCGATCTCCTCCCGGTTCTCTGTATAGCGATCGTAGAGAACGACCTCGCCACCGTAGCCACGAGTCGCGGCGACCTTCGAGCCCGGCGCGTCGTTCGGCATGACAAGGACCGCCCGCATCCCAAGCAGCCTCGCGGAAAGAGCGGTGGCCTGCGCATGATTCCCGGAGGAGAACGCCACGGCACCAGCGGCCTTCTGCTCGGGCGTGAAAAGGGCGAGAGCGTTGTACGCCCCGCGGAACTTGAAGGCCCCCATGCGCTGCATGTTCTCGCACTTGAAGAACACCTGTCCTCCAACTATCGCATCCGCCGTCATGGACGTTAGCGTAGGGGTACGATGGGCGACTCCATCGAGCCGCTCCTGGGCGTCGACAACGTCTTCGTAGGAGATTGCGAGATCGGGCATCAACTGCTCCTGATGTGAGGATCGCACATACGCAGAGTATTGTGGCCCACCGCACGGGTTAGCGCGAGCCTTGATGGGAGCATGCAAGGAACTGACCCGAGGGCGAGCGATCCTGTTCGACAGATTCCACTGAGTTCACTGCCTGCCAACAGCAACAACGCCCGGATCCTGACGAACAGGGCCCGGGCACTGTTGCATCGCTGCCGTGTAATGAGCGAAAATTACTTCTCGGTAATCTCGACGGACAGGACAGTCATCGCCGCCGCCGGAACTGAAGGCTCTCCAGCCGGACCGGCCTTCACTGGTACCTCGGCGATCGCATTGACGACATCCATACCTTCGATGACCCTGCCGAAGATCGTGTAGTTCTTCTCCAGCCGACCGGTGTTGTTCACCTGGTTGATGAAGAATTGGCTGCCATTCGTGTTTGGGCCAGCGTTCGCCATCGCCAGCACGCCTTCCTGGTAGTCGAGATCGTTGCCGGGCAGCTCGTCCTCAATCTGGTACCCAGGCCCGCCCTGTCCGGTTCCAGTTGGATCGCCGGTCTGGATCATGAACCCGCGGATCACCCGGTGGAACGGAACTCCTTCGTAGTAATCCTGCACGGCGAGGCAGACGAAGTTATTGACCGTGTTCGGGGCCTGTTCCGCGAAGAGCTCGGCGACGATCGTCCCGCGGTTGGTCTCGATCGTCGCGATATAGGTCCTCGACGGATCGATCGCCATCTCTGGCGCACTGGACCACTGCGGATACCCAGCGACCATACTGGGATCTTCGTTCCAGCAATTGAGGTTCCCAACCGGCGTGCCGTTCGTCGCCTGGGGCGTTGCAAGCGCCGATGAGGCAACCGGCGTCGCCCCCATCGGCGATGCCATCGGTGTCTCGCGATCAGATGGAAGTCCAGCCACTACAGGGCTGGCGTCCGGAGTCGCAATTTCCACCGCACCACCCCGAACGTCGGGCGTCGCCTCCGGTGAGATCTCAGGGGTGGCAGCCGCATCCGCGGTGCCTTCCGGCAGGATAATTGTCACATCCGTTGGCGACGCAGCAGGTGAATCGGCGGCCCCGACAGCGGCTGTCGCGACAATCGTTGCCTCGTCCGCTTCGGTCGGAGCTTCAGTGGCCACCGTCTCCTCGACCACCGCCTCCGCCGGGTCCTCTTCGTCTTCCCCGCCGCAGCTCACCAGGACCAGCGCTGAGAGTCCCAAGCCGGCAACCGTGAATGCGCGACGGTGTCGATCCAGGATATCCGCGATATTCTGCACGTTGTTTCTTCCTTCTCCTGGGTGCTACCCAAAATACAAATACGTATTGATCCCAGCCTGCCGATATGGCCGCAGCTGATTCTCATATGGTGGCCAAAGCAGTGAGCAATCCGCCCTTTAGTGGATCTTCACAGCGGTCGGCCTATCCGGTGCTTACACACCTCCCGTGACGAACAGGAATCCTACCGTGACAGTTACCAGAGCCCGGTACATGCCTGCTCTCCAGCGGGAGAATCGCACCGATCGCCATTTCCTCCTGAGTAACGAAGACGTTCCTCGGCGAATTGTCCCGGAGAAGAATGCCACATCAGGCGTTGTCCGCGGGCCGAAGCGTCGCCGGCAGCAAGCCGCGGGAGGTCACCGGGGGCAGGAGCGCATAGTCATCCAGACGCTGGGTCATCGCGTCGAAATAGTGGGGTCGAAACAGCACGATCACCGGCACATCTACCTGTACCTGTTCCTCCAGCCGCGTGTAATGCTCCTGTCGAATCTCTCGGTCGGACACAAGCGTTGCACCTCGAATCAGCCCATCGACCTGCGGGCTCTCATACCCGGAGTGATTGCCCGACCCATCCGATGCCAGCAATGGCCGGACCAGCTCGTGGGGATCGCGCCACGGTTGCGTGTATCCGGCAAGAAGATCGTAACCACCCAGGTTGACCGCCCTCTCGAAATCGTCATCCTCCAGCAAATCGACGGACAGGGCGATGCCGCAATAGGCTAACTGCTCCTGCAGGACAACCGCCGCATTGGCCAGTGTCGCATTGGTGTTATTCGTTATCAGTCGCAAGGGCAAATCGGATCGAATACCTAGTTCGGCCAGTGCAGCACGTACATCCTCAGCTGCACGCTGCGGCGCCTCCTCCACATCACCATGGGCCCACGAGTCCTCGGGAATGAGCAGACCCGTCCCTACTGCCTGCCCCGCCGTTGCAACCTGCACAAGCCGCTGCCGGTCGATTGCAGCTGACAGCAAGCGCCGGACGCGAACATCCCCCAGCACGGGCGCGTCAAGATTCACATGCAGGAGGCAGAGACGATTGGACGGTCCTCCGACTAACCGAACCGATGGCTCCGCCTCCAGCATCGGGATATCGAGGAGCGGTGCGCCCGGGACGAGATCGACGGCACCCGTCACCAGGGTCGTGGACCGCTCCGTATCGTCCGGAACCCTTCGGACACGCAGGGACTGGAAGTTTGGCCTGCCCATCTGCCAGAAGAGGGGATTACGGTGAAAGGTCACGAGCTCGGACGAGTGGAAGTTGATGGCGTAGGGACCGGTTCCAGCCTGCGCCTGCGACAGATTTGCCGCCTCAGGAAGCACGCCCAAAACTGGCGACGCGAGGGAACTCACGAGAGATGCGTCCGGCGCATGCAGAATAATCCGTACGGTGCGCGGATCAAGCGACTCGATTCGCCACACGTGCTCCAGCCGCCAGGCGTCGTCGGTACCCTCACTGTTCCGCAGACGCTCCAACGTCCATCGCACGTCGTCCGCCGTCAGCGGCTTGCCACCGAAGAAGAAGGCGTCTGGCCGGAGGGAGAGATCAATTATCCGATCGTAGGCGGTGATGGACCAGTTCAACCCCAAGGCAGGAACGACCTCGCCCTCGACATTCCACCGTGCCAGCGAATCGTAGACAAGCGTGTTAAGCCAGATGTGCTCCAATGTCTGGGCCGCAGCCGGATCAAACGATCCAGGCAAGGCACTGACAGCCACACGGAGCCTTGCGGGAGGTAGCGGGGTAGCTACCGGTGTCTGAGCGCCTGCGGAATGGCTGCGAGACTGGTTTGACAGCAGTAACGCTCCCCCTGCCCCGAGCAAACGGCGACGTGAGAACGTGGATTTGTGAGTTGGGGGCGGGCCTGTCAACGAGCCGATGCCTGATCGCGTCATGCAGGCCCAAGTACGCGTGCCAGCGAATCGACCAGCTCATCCGCATGCGCTTCTTCCCACGTCATCGGCGGCAGGAACCGGATCACCAGGTTCCCGGCAAGCAGGGCCAGCACCCCGTTCTCCTGCAGGCCGCGTAGCACCGGGGTCGCCTTCTGCTTCAGCTCCACGCCCATCATCAGGCCACGGCCACGCACGGCGCGAATCCTGGGATGGGAGAGCGCCTCGATCGCCCGGACCGTGTAGGCCCCCACCCGCTCTGCCCGCGCATAGAGATCATCGTCCCGCATGATTCGCAACGTCTCGACAGCTCCACGCGCCACCAGCGGATTACCACCGAACGTTGAGCCGTGCGCACCTCCCGGCATCTGGTCGCTGACCGCCTCAGTCACCATCGTCAGGCCGATTGGCAAACCGTTCGCCAGGGCCTTGGCGGTGCAGACGATGTCTGGCGAGACACTAGCAACGGTTGTGGCGAAGGGCACGCCGGTGCGGAAGCCGGACTGAATCTCGTCCATGATCAGCAGAGCGCCATTGGCGGTCGCGATCTCCCGTGCGCGCTGCAGGAATGCGTCGTCCGCAGGGTGGATTCCACCTTCGCCCTGGATAGGCTCCAGAATAATCGCCGCTGTCTCACCGGTCACCGCCGTCTCGAGCGCATCAACATCGTTGTAGGTAACATGCTCGGCCGGCAGGAGCAGGGGTTCGAAGGGTGCGCGGTACTTCTTCTCGGCGGTCGCGGACAGCGCGCCGAGTGTCCGGCCATGATAGCCACGCTTCGCTGC
Source organism: Thermomicrobiales bacterium (assembly GCA_030447145.1). Taxonomy (GTDB): domain Bacteria; phylum Chloroflexota; class Chloroflexia; order Thermomicrobiales; family UBA6265; genus UBA6265. The sequence goes on along the minus strand of JAUJLY010000046.1, from coordinate 4,619 downwards.
CACAATGCGCTGGCGACCCGTCGCAACCTGGGCGAACTTCAGCGCAGCCTCGATCGCCTCCGCGCCGGAATTGCTGAGAAACGAGCGCGTCAGTCCTTCCGGGGCAATGGTGTCCAACGCTGCCAGCAACTCGGCACGGGCATCGTTACCGAAGCTCTGGTGACACGTGGCCAGCATCTGCAACTGCTCGGTGACGGCGGTGGTGAACCGCGGATGCGCATGACCGAGAACTGCCACGCCATAGTTGCTCATGGCATCGAGATATCGATTACCTTCGCTGTCATAGATGTAGACGCCCTCGCCTCGCACAAGCACGATATCGCGCTTGGCGTACAGCGGGATTTGCTTGCCCCTGTCGAGCTCCATCAGCGCGCTGGTGGTCATCGTCTCAGCCATTGGATCGGTTCCTTGTCCTGCCTGCCGCCCCGGGAGGAGCGTCAGGCCGTTATGTGCCATTCCGCCAATTCACTCGTCGCCGTTGATCGTCTCAAGGAGTTTAGGAAGCTCGGTGAGTGCATCGATGCGATAGCGCACTTGCTCCGCCTCGGGCCACGCTGCGTGGAGATACCCCCAGGGGCCGCGGCGTATGAAGACGGCATGCATTCCCAGCTCCTGGGCGGGAAGAACATCATTGTCCAGACGGTCACCGACGTACATGATCTCCCCCGGCTCCAGACCAAGCTCCTCGATCATGCGCTGGAAAAAGACCGGATCAGGCTTGGAAACGCCCCAATTCGTCGACGAAGCGTAGAAGTCCAGCGGCAACCCCAGCGCTTGGAACTGCTCGATAGCACCCTCCGGCTGGTTGCCAGTCACTCCAAGACGGTAGCCGGCATGGCAAAGCTGCTTGAGTACGGGTACGACATCCGGATAAAGATCCTTCAGCTCAATTTCGTAGCCGACACCCTTCGGATCCACGGACTCAATCTGCATTACGTTGAAAATGCTGCGGTGGTTCTCGCGTCGCTCGATGAGGCCGCCCAGAACGCCATGCAGGGTCAACTCGGGTACTCCCGCATAACGGGCGACCGACGACCAGAAGCGTGTCTCGTTCTCCAGCGTTTCTCCCAGATCGAAGACAATGGCCTGGATGCGTTGGGAGCTCATTATTTGCTATCTGATGTGCGCACGACGGTGCCTTCTCCTGCGAGCGCTCGAGTGACAGGACGCTCGACCCGGGCGTCAGCGAAGATAACCTTCCCGACACCCTTCTCAACCGCCTTGATCGCCTGCTCGACTTTCACGACCATTCGTCCTGCCGCGGCGGCAAGCGCCCGTTCCGGATCGGAAGCGTCGATCTCACGGATCAACGTGCTCTCATCATAACGGTCCTGCAGCAATCCTGGCGTATCGGAGAAGAAGAGCAAGCCGGACGCGCCCATCGCCTCGGCAAGGCCGAGGGCAAGCTTGTCGCCGTCAAAGTTGATCGGCACCGCGCCTTCGGATAGCCCCGGCGGCGAGATCAGCACCACATACCCGGCACCCATCAGCGTCCGGATCAAGGATGGATCGAATGCTTCGACCGTACCCGCGTGGTCGTCACGCAGGACCTTCATCTTCCCATCGGCCTCCGTCCCCCGGATTACTGCCTTGCGTTGCCCGTAGGCGATGCCTCCATCGATCGCGCTCAGTCCGACGGCATTGAGGCCCTCCGCGCGAAAATCAGCCACGGCATGCTTGTTCACCTTGCCACAGTACGCCATCAGCATCGCGTCCATCGTCTCGGCATCGGTATAGCGACTGACGCGCCCGCTTTTGGAGGTGATCATTCGCGGCGGCATGCCGAGCGCATCGCAGAGCTGGCTGAACTCGGCATTCCCACCGTGGACGATCAGGACGGGTTCCTCGATCGAGGCGATGTCCTGCGCGAACCGTGTGTAGACATCGGCGCCGATGCCGGCGCCTCCGCCGATTTTGACGACATGCATGTATTTGCAAAGCTCCTGTGATGCTACTGGCACCGCCCACGAGAAAAACCTGTCATTCTGAGCGGACGCGAAGAATCCCCCAGCGCAGCCGATGCCCGCAGGGCATATTGCGATGGTAGGACAGACATATGTAACCGGTGATCAACATCCGAATGAATTCGACATTCTACGGCCATCGTTCTCCTTCGCATATGCGTCCAATTACATCTGCGGTCCACGGGAAACACGGGCAGAGAGTCTTCGGCCATTTGCTCCTGCAGCACACGTACACGAGCTCCTGATGTAGAAGTCGACCTAGTGTCAGCCCCATATTGGCGGAGAACACCATCACCGGATATCAACCTCCGGTCGATCGGGCGGAGGCAAGGTCCGCCTCTAACAATGCCGGACGGCCCGGACGCCTAAATTGGGTGCAGGCCGGGGAAGTCGATCGCGGTCTCTTCCGGGAAACCCATCCGGATATTGAACGACTGGACCGCCTGGCCGGATGCACCCTTCATCAGGTTGTCCGTGGCAGCCATCACGACCACTCGCTTCGAGTGAGGATCTTTCTCGAACCCAACATCGCACCAGTTCGAGCCACTCAGCAGCTTCGGCTCGGGATAACGATGCACGCCCGCGTTCTCCTTCACCAACCGCATGAAAAGCTCCTCCTTGTAAGCCTCGCGGTAGATCTTCCAGAGATCCTTATCCTGCAGGTCGCCCTTCAAGAAGACATGCGACGTCGTGAGAATCCCGCGCACAGCCTCGATTGCGGTGGCTGAGAAAGCCACGGACGGCTTCGCCCCGTCGAAGGTCAACTCTTGGATGATCTCGGCGGTATGGCGATGACCAGTCGCCTTGAACGAGCGGACGACACCACTGCGCTCGGAATGGTGAGACGCGGGACTCGGAGAGCCGCCAGAACCCGAAGAGCCGGTCTTGGCTTCGGTCACCACCGGCATATCGAGATCGACCACGCCTGCCTGGAAGAGCGGATAGAGGCCAAGGATCGTGGTGATCGACATGCAACCAGGGCTGGCAATCCAGTCGGCCGAGCGAATCTCCTCCCGGTGCAACTCCGGGCAACCATAGACGAAGATCCCGAGCGCCTCAAGGTCGTTGTGCTCGTGGCTGTACCACGTCGGGTAATCCTCGGGATCGTTGAGCCGAAAGTCCGAGCTGAGGTCGATGATGATTGGCGCCAGGTCCCTCACCTCAGGCAGCTTCTGCATGGAGACACCATGCGGCAGCGCGAGGAAAAGGACATCACACGGCTCCAACCTGCTCAATGAGACAAATTTGAGATCACACCGCTTGCGGAGGTTCGGGTGCGTCGTGCGGATGAACTTGCCGACCTGTCGCTCGGATGTCACCTGCTTGATATTCACCTCCGGATGCGACAGTAGCAGCCGGACCAATTCGCCGCCGGCATAGCCGGACCCACCGATAATCGAAACGTCGAGTGCCACGAGAAAATCCTCCCGAATTCCTTACTGGTACGCGACCAGGGCAGCTTCTGCCCGATCGGCGCTCTTCGCGCGGTGTTCTTCTCCCACCGCGATCACGTAATCGACAATCTTCTTGGGAATATCCACCCCGGTCGTGTGAATGCTGTTCCGAAACTCCATCGTGTAGTTGACTTCATTGATCTGCAGTCCAGTAGGCGTTTCAAACAGGTCCACGGCCACCACACCACCGCCCACAGCCTGGGTCGCCGCCCGCGACATGGCATCCAGCTCGGGTGTGATCGGGCAATTGCTGGCCTTGGCCCCACGCGCCGTATTGGTGATCCAGTGTGGCGATTCGCGATAGATGGCGCAGATCGTCTCGTCACCCACGACGAAGGAGCGAATATCGCGTCCCTGCTTTTCCACGTACTCCTGGATATAGAAGGCGCCATGGTGAAACGACCCCAGGGTGACCTTGTGCTCCAGGAGCGCCTCGGCCGCATCACGGTCATTGACGCGTGCCAGCAGCCGTCCCCAGGAGCCGACGGCCGGCTTGAGCACCACCGGATAGCCCAGCTCCTCGATTGCCTCCACTGCTGATTCCGGGGTAAAGGCGATACGTGTCCGGGGCACCGGCACCCCGTCCCGGACCAGTGCCGCGGTCGTCAGGAGCTTGTCGCCGCAAATATTCGCCACATCGTACATATTGACCGTCGGAATGCCCCAGTCGTTGAGCGCTCGGAGCGTGTAGAGCGCCCGCAGGTGATTGATGCATCGTTCCAATACAACATCACAGGCGGCGAGCTCGGGATGGGGGTGCGCCAGATCCAGCGTGTACTCCCGATCGTCGAAGCGGACGATCTCGACTTCTTGCCGCTCGAGCTCCGCCAGCAGCAACTTTTCTTCCACCCGTACCCGGGACATGAGGATACCGACGCGCAGGGGTCTTTGTTCCTGTACCATCCGGAACGTCCTTTCCTGGCGACTCTTGCGCCAGTGTGTAAATAGACGGCCCTGTGTGCTGCCAGCGTTCTCATGACTCGCCGCGTGGCGGAAAGGTTCTTCCGCCGGTCGACAACCATGAACGCTGGTCAAGAGGACGGGGGCCGCTCCGTGGTACCACCTCTGTTCGCGATGCCCTCACGGGCACTCGCCTTTGCGGGTGCACATACGCGTGTCCACCCATACCCGCTAACGGAGGTCACCGACCGGTTCTACTGATCGGAGGGCTCTCCGATGTTCTTCCGGTTGCTCAGGGGCC
>JAUJLY010000045.1 GCA_030447145.1 Thermomicrobiales bacterium | reverse complement strand
TCGAGATCGAGGAGTTCGGCGGCATCTATCCGAAGGCAACCGTCGACTGCCGTGAAGGAGCCACCGACTCCAACCCTGAGGGCGAAGTTACCTCTGTCACCCTAACTGACTCGAACCGGGTCGAGCTACCGGTTGGTGGATGCGAGGTCTACTGGGTAAATCCCAGCGGATCCGAGTCGCGGGTTAGGGTCGCAATCCAGCCCGGCGAAACCACCTGGCTTCGTGGTTCGATCCTGAAGTTCCCGCAGGGAGCCGGTGAAATCTACACCGTAAAGGATCTCTCCGGCACCATCATCTGGCAGGACCAGTTTGAGCAAGGTGACTATGTCTGGGTGCTTCCGGGCATCTACCGCATGGAGTTGCTTGAGCGCGTCGGCGATCCGATTCTGATCATGGCGGAAGTCCAGACGCTGCCGGGCACCGTGACAACGCTGGAGATCTTGACAGCCGGCTCCTGAGTTGGCGGACTCTGCAACGGCGAATGGCTGCGGTGAGCTCACTGCAGCCACTCGCCCCATGTCGGGCACATCGAAGGGTCAGGTTGGGCTCGTATAAAGCCAGTTTTTGGCCCGTTTCACAGCGCTTTTGTGGTGGAATCCGGTTTGCGTAGGGAGCATGGCTTGAGGGCAACTCCGTTACCCGGCGCGTGCCCGGGCTAGCACCCCGTCTTTATGCACAAGGAGTATCAGGATCATGCGATCACATACCTCTTTCGCCCGGTCGCTCGCGATCGGCGCTTTTGCCCTGGTACCAGGGCTGCTTGTGAGTGGAGCTGCTGTCGCCCAGGAAGGGACCCCGATTGCCACTCCAGGCGGCCCCTCCGAGGGCTACCCGGTGGCGATCCATCAAGGCAGCTGTGCAGACCTTACCGATGAGGCGGCCTTCGAGATCGGCGATGCAATAACCTTCGGCCTGCAAGAAGATGAAGCCGAAGGCGAGGTTCAGACAGTGGGCACAGGCGAGGCCCTTTCGCTTTTGCTCCAGGCTTCAGGCACCGTCGATAGCACACTTGAGGATCTCGGAAACCAGGGACATGCCGTTGCGGTGCATGCCAGCCAGAACGAATACGAGACAATTGTTGCGTGTGGAGACATCGCCGGGATTAACAATGAGGGCAGGCTGGCAATCGCTCTCAGTCCGGTCGATGGTTCGTCGGTGGTCGGCGTTGCTATTCTTGAGGGCGAGGATCAGCTGGAAGCCACGGTTTACGTCTTTGACACCCAAAACGCTGGCGGCCCGACGCCAGAGGCCTAACGATCCAGGTCTAACCCATCAGCACATTAGGGAAGGGCCGGTTGCATCTGCGACCGGCCCTTCCCCTATGTGTTCGCTGCCTACGGTCCCTGAAACACGTACAGGCTGCCTCGCTAAAAGGGTGACGATGTACACCGTCTCGTGCGGTGAACCCGACAGGCCCATCCGCGGGATATGAGCAGGAGGGCCCATTGTGTCCTCCCGCCTCCCCTACGTAGGTGTGAGCTCGATGGGCATGCGAACCGCTCCATCGAGCGGTTCCCTTACACCAAAAGGAGGCACCGCAAGGTGCCTCCTTCATCGGGTCTGGTGTTCGTTGGGCCGCGGTTACGGCTGTGTTTGCCGCGCCTTGTCCATGACGGATCCCGGCTGCTGCTTGGCCGATTCCATCTTCTGAGAGAATCCCGGGACGTTTCGGTCGATAGTCTGCTTGACCTGTTCCGTAACGCTCCCCATCATGGCAGCGGCGGCGTTGGAGAAGGTCTCTTCGAGGCCCGAGCTCTTGAAAGCCTGGCGAACTGTATCGCCCATTCCGCCCCCCTGCGAGGAGGAACTGCCGGAGTAGTCATGGGACGATGAACTGGAAGAGCGGTGCTGACCTCCTCCACCACCCCCCAGCATCCCACCGATGACGAATCCCCCGATGAGCGCGGCACCAAGCGCCACAAGCGGTCGCTGCTCGATCTGTTCCTGGATATTGACACTTTCCTTCACCGAATGGATTGTGTCTTCCACCGATCCCATTACCTGCTCGCGGACCTGGTCGACCGTCTCCTCCGCCTGGTGGCGAAGGTCCTCGCCTGTTCCCTGAACCTGGGATTGCAGCTGATCAATCTTCTGTGCTGCATCCTCACGGTGCTGATCTATTTCTTGACGGATTTGATCTGACGATTGGCCCATTCCTGGTCCTCCTTAAGTGAATCTATCGTTTCCTCCGGCTTGAGGTTGGCTTCCTGAATCTGGCTCTTGCCCGACATTGCGAGAATGGCCGCGACGATCACGAGGCCCAGCCCGACGATCCCCGCCGCTATCCACAGCTCCATCCACTCGTTGAGCAGATAAGTCAACGACAACATGAGAAAAATGAAGCCAATGAGTCCGAAGAAGACGCCAGCACCCACCATTCCGGCGCCCTTGCCGATTTGGGTAGCATCTTCTTTCAGCTCCGTCTTCGCCAGTTGGACCTCACCACGAACGATTTGCTGCAGATCCTCCACGATGCCCGAGACAATGGTCCCCAGGCTCTCGGCGGTTCCCTTGGCAATATCCTTCGCCTCGTCGATGGGCGAATTACGTGAGGAGCGAGACTGTGAAACGGGCATTGGGTCCGGAGGAGTACCCCCTGGTCTGGCCCTCATCGAATCGGCCTCGAACCGCTCATCACCAGCTCCAGGCCGAGAATTACGTGTGTTGTCCATAAGAGAGTTCCTTCGCGTCGGCGCTGGCCTAGCTGAATATTCGCGAGAGAAGCAGGCCGATGCCGGCGGCAGCCAACAGCGATTCGACTGGCTTGCGGCGGACCAGATCTTCGAGGTCCGTCAGCACCTGATCGGTATCCTTCTCGCGAAGGTAGCCACTGGCGCCCTCAAGTTTGTCGGCGACAGTCGTCGCCGCCGTAGCGGCCTTGCCACCCTGCTGCTCGCCCTGTTGACGGAGCTTGTCCGCCGCAGTGCTGAGCCCGGAGGCGGCACTATCCATACCCTGATCAGCCTTGTCCGTGGCCATCGAGCCCATCTCGTCCGCCTTGGATTGAGCCTTGGAGCCCACCTCGTCGGCCTTGCTCTTTGCCTTGGAAGTGACCTCGTCGGCCTTGCCCTTGGCTTGGTCCGCGACTTCCTGACCCTTCTGTTTCACCTGCTCGGTTTTCTGCTGACCCTGACCGCTGCCGCCCTGCTGGCCACTCTTCTCGTTGAGCAGATCGTCTATGCTCTCCCCTGCCACTGGGGAATTTTTGTCATACAGTGGATCTCGATACGTCATCTAAAGCCTCCTCGGGAGCGTTATACGCACAAGAGACCTCCGGAATTGGAGATTGGTACTGGGTCACCTGCAACATGCGTGCCATGTCGCTCCTGTGGCACCTCACTATGAGAAAAGCGGCGGAGACGTCGGTGTCCCCGCCGCTTTTTCCTTTCGGCATTGGACTAATGCCAGGGGCGCTAGCCTTCCGGCGTGCTGGCCTCCGGTGTGGAGATGCCTTCACCCACCGCCGGCGTTGCTTCCGGCGTGCCCTCAGCGGCAGCCGCCGCGTCCCGATCAGGCGGGGCTGTCTCCGCGCCCTCGGGAATCTGGTCGGACGCGACGAGCATCCAGAGCGATCCGGCTTGGTTGGGCGCATTCTGGCCGTATCCACACTCACAGGAAGTGAAGTAGATGTTACCGGCCTCGTCCTCGCCAGCACCTGTCACGAGCAGCCCCGTGTCGAGCAGTTCCTGGTATGCCCAGTTGCCATCCTCTCCAGCTGCAATCCCCCAGACCTTGCCCGAACAGTAGTCGGAATGGAAGTAGATGCCATCGAGGTTCTGGAAATCCTCGCCGCGGTAGACGTGACCGCCAATGATCGTGCAGCTCTTCTCCGCCGCGTGCTCGTACTCAGCCACCGGAAGTGTCCCGACAAGCGGGCAAGACTCCAGTGACATGGGGAAGCAGTGGGAACCCTGGAGGAACTTCCAGCCCCAGTTCACGCCGCCCCCGTACCCGGCGGGTCCCAAGTCAACCTCTTCCCAATAGTTCTGCCCCACATCGCCAATCCACAGATCGCCCGTTTCCCGGTCGAAGCTGAACTGCCACGGGTTGCGTAGTCCGTAGTCCCAAACCTCCGGTCGTGCCGTCGGATGGTACTCGGCGAAGTCCTCTTCCGACGCGCGGAAGAGATCGATCAGGACATCGCCCTCGATGAAGGGGTTATCGGGCGGGATAGTATAGAGCCCGCTACCGCCAAGTGTGGTCGTCAAGGATCCGGGTTCTGCACCCTCCGCGGCCACCGCTCCTGCCTGGGCATGCTGAACAGCGGGGCTGACGTCGATGCGAAGGATTTTGCCGAGATAGGTGTCGAGGCGCTGGCCGGCGTTCAGCGGGTCGCCCTCCATGCCCCCGTCACCATGACCGATATAGAGGTAGCCGTCAGGACCAAAGGCGATCTCACCGCCAAGATGATTGGCATACGGATTGGGTCTCCACCAGACGATCGCGCCGCTATCCGGATCAGCCTTGTTCGGATCGTCGGCTGATACCTGATATTGCACCGTGAGCAAATCCCCCGCGCGAAGGAGGTCCGTGTAGTTAACGTAGAACAGACTATTTTCGGCGAAATCCGGATGGAAAGCCAGGCCCAGCAGGCCCTGCTCGAGGAACTGCCATTGGACGTTGTCCGAGATATCAAGGAACGGCTCCTCGACCAGGTTCCCTTCCCCATCGATAATCCGGATCCTCCCTGCCCGCTCCACCACGAAGACACGCCCGGTTCCGTCATTCGCGTGAGTGACGTTTATCGGCTCGAACAGCCCGTCTGAGACCCTGACGAGCTGTACCTGGGGATCGTTGGGGAGTTCGCCCTCGCCAGGCTGAGCGACCAGGTCCGGTGCTGGCGCACCTAGCTGTGCTGCTGGGGTTCCGCCGGGGAACGCACCATCGCTCCAGGCGGAGCCCTCCGTCTCCTCCCCGACTGCAGGTGTGGACTCTTGAGCCGTGACCGCGGCAAAACCAGTGAGCACCAACATGAATGAAAAGAAAACAGCCAACCACTTGGGTATGTGCATGCTGCTTACTCCTTGATGTATGGATGCCCCAACCATCATTTATTGGGTACGGGGCGCTCCGCACGATGCGTTCCATTGGGGCGAGGCGACCGGGTACGTTGGTGGGTTTGTTGAGTAAAGACGTTGCATCCACCGCCGGCGCGGACGATTGCCCCTCATTCCAAATGCAGACACAGATAGTCTGGCAAAGGTGCTCGGAATGTCCGGCCGTTCACCCGGTGGAGTTTCAGGACACTCAGACTGCCAAAGCGCCAAAAGCGCCGGGATCTCTTTGTGGGGGAGCCTCCATCGTCGGTGGAGTCCGGCCTCATCACCGTCCATCAAGATCGGCGAGACGTGGATCAGAACTCAAACTTCAACAGACGTGTGGTGGAGGTCATCCCCGCCCGCTCCAGCGTACGCCGGGACCGATGGTTGTAATACCAGCATCCGGAAACCGGCTCGATGCCCTCCTCCCTGCAACGCTGGATGAGCAACGCCACTATTGTGCTGCCTACGCCCCGCTGCCGCTGCTCTTCCCGCGTGAACATGCCGATACTCGCCCTCCCGGGTACAAGGCGGCTCATCTCGCGGATGCCGAATCCTGCAGGTTCACCGTCCCGTTCCAGTACGAAGAGCTCGCCGGTCTCGATTCGCTGATCAATACGGTCGAACAACGAGGACGCCTCTCCGAGCAGTTCTGCATCGCTGTGACCGGCCGGGCGCAGCACCAGGTTGTCCGGCACCATCATGGAGGTCCTTTCACCAGCGTACTTGTAGAGACGGGCCTGTGGGGTCAGCGTTCGATAGTCGTCGAGCGCATGGACCAAAAAGAACTCGTCGCAGGTAGGAATGTAGGCGGAGGTCACCTGCTCACGACGCCGGAGCGCATGGAAGACAGCTTCCCCATGAACCCGAAACCCCGGCTTCAGTGAGAAATAGGTGATCAGCGATTCGTCATGGATCCCCGCAAGCCCCGCATACTTGCCACCGAGAACAACTTGGGCATGGTCCGACAACAAGACGTGGTCCTCGTAAAAGCTGTCCACTGGGCTTGGAAGCGCAGCGATGTGCGCTCCTATCTCTTCCCGGATCTCCTCAAACAGCACGGGCTCGAGTTGCACATTCATGTCTGACTCCTGCCACTTTTCGCTGTCGAACACCCTGCCACTCTTGAGGTCAAAGGGGTCACCTGCTCCCTCTGTCCGGTTGGGGAGCGTTCATACAGGGGCCATCCACTGTAATATGAACGAAGATTTCGTCAGAACGAATTGGATGGAAGGACATTGCATGGATACCGGCTCTTCCCGTGAGGAACAATCCGAGAGCGATCACATCGAGACTCTGCTGCACAGGGATGTCTATTCTCCCGAGGAGGCAGCGGAGGTCAGCGGGATCCCGCTGCGAACAATTAGGTCGGCAGCCTTTCGGGGAGATCTGAAGGCCGTCATCGTAGGCCATGACATCGTCAGTATCGAGCGGGGAGATCTGCTCGCATGGCTCCAAGATCGTGATTAGCGGCTACTCTTCTGGACTGGGCCCTACTCTCCAGATGCAGCGTCCGGGAACAGATCATCCCCGGCCGATCTGTTCCCGGACGCTGCATCTGGCCGTCGATTAGTTGTCCTCTGGAAAGAGTTCCTCTAAACGCTCGTGGGTGCCATCCGCGTCGCCTATAGCAGACACTTCAATCTCACCATCCACGATCTTCTCCCGGGTCTCGGACAAAATCTCCATGTGTTCGGGATCAACCGGAATCGGTGGCTCCAGCAGTCGAACACCGTTGTTCTTGAGATTCATCGTCACGACACTGCCGAACTCTTCCGCTTTTAGGTCGCTGACCAGCTGCTGATACACCCCTGTGTAGTCGAAGAGGACCGACGTGAGCAGGAAATCCTTTGCCTCCGATTCGGACTTGTCGCCGATCACATCGATGAAGCGGGCTTGCTGCTCCCCCGGCTGCCCAGCATTGGACTCGCGGATCGCCTGGATCATCCCGAACGACGCGCCGTCGCCCATGCCGAAGACAATGTCCGCACCTCCTGCGAGCACCGCTTCTGTGACGCGCTTGGCGTTCGGAGCGTCGTCGTACGCTGCTTCTCCAACGATGCTGTACAGCAGTGTGGCGTCTGGTCGAACGGAGTGGAGCCCTTCGGCGAATCCCACGGTCATATAGTTCCAGGTAGGAGGTTCCCCGGTGACCACAATCGCAACCGTGCCGGTCTTCGTCTCCAAGCCAGCAAGCACTCCGGCGAGATAGGCCGCTTCCTGGGCCTGGGTTTCGATATCCGATACCAGACCTTCCGTCACCGCTGACGGGTTCTCGATGACCACCACAGGGACACTCGACTGCGCGGCAAACTCCGGGCATACCGTTTGATAGCCGGAGGCATGACAGATGATGAGATCCGATCCATCATCCGCGAGATCCTGGAGAATGGGAGTGATGTCCTCGTATCCCGCGTTCTCCGCTACTGCCACATCGAAGCCCATCTCCTCGCCGGTCGCGACAAGATTGTCGACACCTTGCTGGTCCCACGCCTGGTTGGTGCGACTCGCGGGCGTCACGATGGACACGAGCTCCACTTCCTGCTCAGCGGCCACCGAAGTACCAATCGGCAGGAGCATAGCCAGGATCAGAATCAGTTGAAAGGCGGCTCTCTTCATACGTCGTCTTATTTCTCCGGCAAGGCATATCGAGGCGCTCGTGCTACTCGTCCCATCATACTTCAATCGGTCTGCCCCGGATGAGCTTGCACTCCTTGCCACCCCATTGCCTCGAGTGCAAGGGCGTCGTTACCGAACGCGTACGGAGCCCCGTCTTCGAACCCACGTTTGGCCAAGCGCGGAGGGCACACGCATTCCGCGTCCACTGAGGAGCAACGCGACCACGGCCCCGACGTATGGAAGCATCCTCGTAAACTCGGACTGGACGGAGACATCGATGAGCTGGAGGCCGCTTCCGAGACCGCGGAGCAAGCCAAACACGATCGCCATCGCGGCTATTCGCCAGGGCGACCACCGGCCAAGCATTGCCAGGGCAATCGCGATGAACCCGGTTCCGAGCGTGACGTTCGGCTGGAAGAACCCCAGTTCAACGATGCTGAGAGATGCACCGGCAAGCCCTGATAGTGCACCCGCTATGATCGCCGCGAGCATGCGTGTCGAAACGACGCTGATCCCTACGGTATCAACCGCGACCGGCGACTCACCAACCGCCCGGATTCTCAGGCCAAGCGTCGTCCCCCTGAGCATGAGCTCAACCGCTGCCACTATCATCCAGGCGAGGTAGAAGAACCATGGCTGGCCCAGCAAGGCTGGCCCTACGATGGGCAGCGCTTCGGCGAGGCCTCCTGTGGGGCGCGCCATCGAGCCGGGGAGTAACGGCTGCGAGGAACCGAACGTCTCCCGAAAGAGGAACGAGGTCAACCCGCTCCCACCGAGGGTTATTCCGAGCCCGAGCAGGACCTGATCTGCTCCGACGATCACGGCGATCAGCCCGAAGAGCAGGCCACTGACGCCCCCCGTAAAGGTCCCGGCAAGGAGGCCTAACCCGAGCGAACTGCTCTCCAGCGAGACCCAGAACCCGGTGAACGCACCCAGAAGCATAATCCCTTCGGTCCCAAGGTTCAGTAAACCTGCCCGTTCACCCACCGCTTCGCCCACACTTGCAAGCGCGAGCGGTACCGCACTGAGCAGCGCGACTGAGAGGAGTACGGTGATCACCGCTTCGGTATTCATGCCTTGGCCCCGCGTCCGAACCGGGAACGGCCAACACTGGTCGATCTTACCCACACTGTCACGGCAAGTGCCACCAGCAATGTCCCCTCGATAACGCCGAAGAAGGCGGGAGCAACGTCCGCGGCGCGAGGCATGACGTCTGCGGCGTAGGAAAGTTGACCGAAAACCAGTGCCGCCGGAACCAGGCCGATGATACTCCGCTGACCGAGAAACACCAGTGCAAACGCCACAAAGCCGTATGCGGGATTCCATTCGCCCTGGAATGCGCCCTTGGTCGACAGGACATCATTTGCACCTGCAAGAGCTGCGATCGCCCCGCTGGCTACCAGAGCGACGATAATGTAGGCCCTTACGGGGATCTGCCCATGCGCGGCAGCGGCCGGACTGGCGCCTGTCGCCCTCAGTTCATACCCGGCTACAGTCCGCGTGAGGAACCAGCCAAGACAACCGACAAGTGCAACGGCGAGCACGAGCCCGATGTGTACACGGGTGCCGCCCAGCGTCAACAACCGCATCTCCACCGGGATGAGCCTGGTCTGGGGCAACACGACAGCAGGGTCGCCAAGAGGCCCCTTGATCAGCCACGCCGTCATCGATATGGCGATGTAGTTAAACATGATGCCGGTAACGATTTCATTGATGCCCAGCCTGCCCCGTAGCAGTGCCGGGATCGAGGCCCACGTCGCACCCGCGAGCACGGCGGCCACTGTTGCGCCCGCCCACATCACCGGGGCGCTGATACCGACCAGGTAGCTGGCGGCAACAGCGCCGGCAAGTGCGCCGACGAGGACCTGCCCATCGATCCCGATGTTCCATACTCCCGCCCGCAGGGCGAGCAGAACAGCCGTTCCCGTGAACAGAAGAGGAATTGCCCTGACGATCGTTTCCTGAATGCCACTGGGCCGAAGGATGGCGCGCGCGACCCATTCCCGGTATGCAAGTACCGGGTCATGACCCGTAAGAATGAGGAGCACCGCTCCACACGTGAGCGCGAACAGGACTGCCCACAATGGATCGAGCCATGGTGAGGTCAAGATGTGTCGCAGGCGGCCGTACTCCGTTTCCTTGAAGTGGAGGCGGTCCGTCACCACCCGGCTACCATCATGCGTTCGAGGTCCGACCTGGTTCCATCACCCACCGGCATCAGTGGCGAGACAGCGCCCTCGTACATCACCCCTACCCGATCAGCGCGCTCGAGCGCCTCGTCAATGTCTGTTGTAAAGAGAAGTACGCCCCCCTGGCCTTCGGCGAACTCCTTGATCGCGCTCCACACCTGGGTTCTGGTTCTGGTGTCAAGCCCCTGCGAAGGGTTGTTGGCGATGAGCAACGAGGATGCGATCGAGAGCTCCCTTGCCAGAAGGACCTTCTGTATGTTTCCGCCGGAAAGTGTTCCGATCGGCGCCTGTGGACTCGTGGGCTCGATACGCCACCGCGACACCTCTTCCCTGGCCCGATCCCGGACCCTGCCTGGACGCAGTCGACCCCGACGGCTGAAGGGCCACTCGCGCTGCCGTTTCAAAATGAGATTCTCTTCAAGCGTGAATCCCGGGACGGTCCCCTCACCCATGCGATCGTCAGTGAGATAGGCGATTCCTGCTCGCCTGAACGCCCCGGCATTACCGATCGTCAAGGCACGCCCTTGCAGGCTCAGAGTACCGTGGGCTGGTGCATAGCCAGCGCACACCTCCGCCAGCTCGCGTTGCCCCTGCCCGCCGACGCCAACAATGGCGCATATCTCACGCTCACCAACATCGAGGGAAACCTGGTGCAGGGCCCGCCTTCCTGGACAAGCCCGCGTGGACACTTCCTGCACGCAAAAAAGTGCACCTGTTTCACGCTTCGGCAAGTCGCGAGATCCGGCAATCAGTGGTTCCGGAGTGTTTAGTTCCTGAGCAGCGTCGTCGGTATCATCCTCATCTCGACCAAACATCAGCTTCAACAGGCCAGTGTCGGTTTCGGATGACCAACCGGACCGTGACTGCTCCAGTTCCCCTACGTCCTTGCCTTTCCGGAGAACGACGATGCGATCGCACACCTCCATTGCCTCATGCAATTTGTGAGTGACGAACACGACCGACATTCCCTGCTCCTTCAGCGTGCGCAGGAGCACAAAGAGCTGTTGCGTCTCAGCCGAAGTGAGGATGGACGTTGGCTCGTCCAGAAGGAGAACGCTTGGATGGGAGGCCAGCGCCTTGGCGATCTCGATTAGTTGTTGGTTTCCAAGGGATATGTCGCTAATCGGCTCATTTCCGGAGAAGCGCGATCTGAGAAGATCCGGGAGTTCCCTGGAGCTCCATCCAGCCAGGTGCATCTGCTCGCGCACGGTGAAGGTAGGAATCAGCGCGAAGTGCTGAAACACGATTGAGACGCCATTCCGGAGGGCCTCTCCTGGTGCTCCAAAGACGGTGGGCTTTCCATTAATCAGGAGCTGACCGCTATCGGGCTGGATGGCGCCCGCAAGAATTGACAGAAGCGTCGATTTTCCGGCGCCGTTCTCTCCCAGCACGCCTACGATTTCGCCTCGACGGATCGACAAGGTCAAACAATCGTTCGCCGCCGTGGGTCCATAGGTCTTGGTGATGCATTTGGCTTCGAGCACTGCTCCGCCTCGAGGGTGTGACCCATACGTCAGATCAGGTAATGTCTGTAGTCGATCAGGCCGTCGCAGTTCCCCGTCGGGAGGCTGCACAGGTGCTGCGCAGCGGCCCCAACACACGTCGCTGCAGTCAGTTAAACCTGGTCCAACGGATTATGCCATCCGGACCAGACAGCGACCGGTCCCGTGGAAAGGAGGTCAGTGCCCACCCGTCAGGGAGCATGCTGTTGATGTGGAGTATTAATGCCACGACGCCCGAGTGAGCACTATTGCTCGCACCGCCCGGCTGCAGCCACAATCGTTATATGCATTTCATCGTATTCAGGGAGCAAACGGCATTCTTCCCAATTATGGGCACCGTTGGTTGGAGGAATTGGCCCTGCAACTGCCATTGGCAGCTGATCTCGCGACCCTACATCTCCTGCAGTCCGCTTATCCACACCGGTATATTTCTCGCAATTCATCTCACTACAGAAAGCTGCACCATATAGAAGTCGATGTAACGCAGGAGCACTTCTCTCAATATTCTAAATGACGAGTGCGTCCAAGCACTGGTTGCATCCCCAGAGAGGTTCACATGGCCGGGATGGGTTCGATGACCGAGGGATACCTGCCGTTTCGCGGCTACAGGG
>JAUJLY010000373.1 GCA_030447145.1 Thermomicrobiales bacterium | reverse complement strand
TAAAGACGCTTCGCGACCACGTGCGCCCCGAGGCGTCGATCTTGGCCGTTGTAAAGGCGAACGGTTATGGCCACGGGGCGGTGCCGGTCGCCGAGACGGTCCTTGAGAACGGGGCGTATGGCGTCGCTGTGGCAACAGTGGATGAGGGAGCCCAGCTAAGGAAGGCCGGAATCTCTGCGCCGATCCTTGTGATGGGACCGATGGGTGCCGCGGAACGAGGTCGGGCTGTTGGTCTGGACATGGCCATTGTCATGAGCGATGTCCCGTTTGCCGCTGGTCTTGCTCGCGTGGTGCGGATGCATCAGCGAACCGAGCCGATCAAGGTGCACCTCAAGGTAGATACGGGCATGCGCCGTTTCGGTGTGCCGCCGGAGTCGGTCGTGGAATCGGCGCGGGCCATCATGCAGCACCCGGAGCTCAAGCTTGAAGGGTTGATGACTCATCTGGCCTGTGCCGATGAGCTGGACCTCACCTCCGCGCACGAGCAAGTGAAGGTCTTTGATCGATGTGTTGAGATGCTGCGGGATGCTGGCATCGAGATACCCGTTCATCATGTTGCGAACAGCGCGACCACGGTTCAGTTCTCCCAGTATCACAAGAACCTGATTCGCTCCGGGCTCGCGCTCTATGGTGTCCGTCCGGCCCCGCATATTCCCCTGCCAGGAGGGGAGGGGATTATGAAGCAGATCCTCACCATCCATGGCATGGTGACGCGGGTGATCCCGTTGGCCCCCGGGGATCGCGTCGGATACGGCGGAGCCTGGGAGACCAAGGAGAAGAGTCGCGGGGCACTGGTACCAATCGGGTATGCGGACGGGTATTTCCGTTCGCTTTCATCGAAGGGCTGGATGACCGTCAGCGGAGAGCGGTCAAACGTGATCGGCAGGGTTTGCATGGATCAGACGATCCTGCAGATGCCGGACAGCCTTCCAGGGGAGACACGTCAGCCAGTCGTGGTCGTGGGTAATGGTACCGATGAGACGCCCGGCGCCCCGACGCTGGAGACGCTTGCCGAGATGGCGGGCACCATCCCGCACGAGCTGATGACGGGTCTCGCGCCCCGGTTGCCGAAGCTCTACATCAAGAGCGGGCGACTGTTCGCCGTGGATGACCTGGAGGGATATCGACGGGTCTGAGTCTCCCTGGCGAGATAACGTGTGTCATTCGCGATTACGTCTCTTACCCATCCAGTGGGAGCTGCGTTTTTCCAAGCCGAGCCGAGAGACTATGCCCGGGCTTCGCCTCACCTCCTTGGGAGTAGGGATATTTAGTCCCGGTTCTCAAGGGCAGCACTTGCGATGACCGCGTATGGTCGGTTGGGCAATCTCCGGCAACGCGCAGGAATCTACCATCTCCCGGGAAGCAAAAGGGCCGGCACACTGAAGTGCCAGCCCCTTTGCTCCATCCGCATGCTTTGCGAACTCAGAACGCCGTGACCCTTTCCCCTGTCACGACACCCCGGTCCCGATTCGTCTAGATCTGTCCCTCGAACTCCTGGGCGACGCGTTTCAACTTGTCGATATCCCGGCGAACGACGAAAGTGCGTCCACTCATGTCATCGCGTACATAACTGAGCGTCCGGTCATCCATCCAGCGGTAAACTGTTGGGCGAGTCACACCGAGTTGTTGCGCGGCGTTTCCGATGCTCACGAGCTCGTTTGGCTCATAGGCACGGTACTTCGCGAGAGCGAGCATCCGGCCAAGGTCTGTGTCCCAGAATCCGCGGTTCACGGAATAGTCTTCCGCCGCGGCCGGCCAGAAGAGGAGCTGAAGCACGGAATCAATCGCCTCCAGCACTTGCTCCTTGGGTTCACGAATCTGGCCACGTGCCAGACGTGCGAGGCGAAGGAGGTCCTGGCCCAACGGTCCATTGCGAAGCTGGTCCAGCGTCAACGGTCGGAATGCCTCAGGCGTAAGCTGAGACACCAATCGATGATGATGGCTGTATACAAGCTGCAAGGCGTTGTCCATGACCTCCTGGTAGTCTCGGGGCTCGGACTCCACGATGACTCCTTTCAGGTCCAAATGCTCACTTTCGCAAGCGTCGTCACGGCTCAACAGAGTAGCGCTGTAGGGTCTTCGGCGATCGATATGTACGCACCAGACTGTACGGTCGGATTGTACGCCTTGTGCGGTCGGACTGTCAATGGTGTATGTACGTCAACACCGTCCGATGACGTTGAGACCGTGCGAGCGCTGAGATCGCCTGCCTTTGGACGAGAAAGCGGGCTCATATTAACTCCTCCTGGCCCGCTTCAGGACCCAGGTAAGCTGCCACTTATACTGATGCCATCAAAGGGAGCGAGGGGACCTTCGCTCTTGCCGGCACACCTGTGCTCTCCCGGAATGCCAGTCCATGGATGTCATCGAGCTGCTTCACAATCGTCTCGCCACCACCGTCATGCTCTTTTTTCTCTTCGTGGGATTGTGGGGGCTCTTCGAATACGCGAGGGGTGGCGCTCTCGGGGGTAATGTGGCGGGAGCGTTGATTATCGGACAGGTCCTGGTTGTGATCCAGGTTGGTTTCGGTGTTGTGCTTTTGGCGCTTGGTACTGCCCCCGCGGACTCGACACATTACCTGTATGGTCTAACGGCCGTGGCCATCATGCCGTTCCTGTGGACGTATACGAGGGATCGTGCGCCCAGACAGGGGCTCCTGATCTATAGCCTGGTGGCGCTCTTTATCTTCGGTCTCGCAATCCGCGGGATGACGACAGGAGGAGTTTCCTGAGGGAGCGATCAGGCCTCCGCTGGACGAGCACAAGCCTGGCGGCGCATTGGCCTCGAGGGAATCATCTTGAAAGGGGGCTGCCCATGGAGCGCCGAATGGACCACTCAAGCGGCTGACACATCCGGGATGAGTGTCGAACGTTCCCGTTGAGCTGTCAGAACAAATCGAATCCCAACTGCTCTACCTGCTGGGAACGCACGCGGTTGAAGGCTTGTGGTGTCCCGGATCGTTCGCCGGGCGTCCATATCTCACTCGGGGACCGGTGGGGAAGGGCGGTGACGGGGAGGTCGAGTTCACGCTCGGCAAGCAGTGACCGGACCGTCTCCTCCGCGAGATCCGGGCGATTGTTGTGCTCGGAGAGGTGCGCCAGCCAGATCTGCGGACGGTGTGTCGAGCCCTGGAGAGCCTCGCCGAGCGCGAGGCCGCAGTGGCGGTTTGACAGATGCCCGATATCGGAGGCGACGCGCCGCTTCAGGTAGGTGGGGTAGGGGCCGAGCCGGAGCATCTCTTCGTCGTGATTTGCCTCCAGGATGATGAGGCCGCTGGCGCGGACAAACTCCCTTAATGAGTCATGCCAGGAACCAAGATCGGTCAGCATGGTCACCCGGGAGCCGTCGGGAAGTTCGACCCCTCCCACGATCGGTGGCGGCCAGCCCTTGGAACAGAGCCTACGCGGGCACTCC
>JAUJLY010000044.1 GCA_030447145.1 Thermomicrobiales bacterium | reverse complement strand
GTGTCGAATGGGACGGTTGAGGCCGACGGATTCGGCTGGGTCAGCGTTACATCGCCCAAAGGAGCGGGCTGGTGCGTCGTGGATTACCTGGCCAAAGAAAGCGGCTATGGACCACGCGCCGGTGACACGGCAAGGGTTTTCGACGGTGAACTGAACCTTCGGGCTGCGACCAGTGTGGGCAGCGACGTAATCGCCGTCATTCCCGATGCCGCCTACGTCGAGGTTCTTGAGGGCCCGGTCGGTGCAGAGTCCTATGATTGGTACCGCGTAAGTACCTCCAAATTCGGGACGGGCTGGTGTGCCGGGCAGTGGCTCACCGTCGTGTGAGTTCCTCGGCGTTGCAGGGCCGACTGCAAACCCGGTAGAATGGGTTCGACTTGCAACACGTCCGCACCGGTTGGGTCATCATTCAAACCGGTGTGATCTTTCGTGCTGATTGCAAACTCGTTACCCGCGATGGTTGGAAGGTATTAGTCGATGAAGGTCGTACTGCGACAGGATGTGCCGAAGCTCGGTGAGGCTGGCACAGTTCAAAATGTTTCCGGTGGATATGCGCGCAACTATCTGGTTCCGAATGGTCTCGCGGTATATGCCACCGAGGGTGAGCTGAAGATGGCCGCTCATAATCTCGCTGTGAAGGATCGCAAGATCGCCCGGCAGGAGGACCAGCTTCGCTCTCTTGCCGAGAAGATCGAGGGTCAGAGCCTTGTCTTCACCGCCCGCGCTGGAGAAGCAGGTCGGCTGTTTGGCTCCATCACCGCAGGTGACGTCGCACAGCAACTGTCCGAGAAGATCGGCGAAGAGCTCGATCGGCGAAAAATCGTGCTGGACGAGCCGCTTCGCTCGCTGGGCACCTCAAGGGTTGCTGTCCATCTGGTGGGGCGCTTGCGGCCAGAAGTAACCATCACCATTAGTCGTGAAGACGTTCCGGAAGAAACTGCCCCTGCAGAATCCGAGGTTACCGCAGAGGCGGACGTAGAGTCCGAGGTCTAAACCAAACAAAGTTGCTCATCCCCGCACACGAGCCGGCCCCGCGTTGTTTACGACGCGCCCGGCTCGTGGTGTCTGTGCTGTATCCTATGTACGTATATGTTCGTACAGCTCGCCGGACCGCATCAGATCGAATGCCTTTGAGGACCGTCTTGTATGGAAACTACTGTCGTTGAACGCCTACCACCCCATAACGTCGAAGCCGAGCAGTCGGTGCTTGGCAGCTTGCTCATCGACCGTGACGCGATTATCAAGGTTGCGGCGTACCTCAAGTCGGACGATTTCTACATTCACGCGAACGGTTCGATCTACCAGGCTGTCCTCGATCTGTACAACAAGCGGGAACCAACCGACTTCATCACACTCTCGGACGAGCTCGATCGGCGGGGGCTGCTCGACGACATCGGTGGAGTGACCTATCTCTCCTCCCTCCTCAACACGGTTCCAACCGCCGTTCACGTCGAGTATTACGGCCGCATTGTCGAGCGACAGGCAACCCGTCGGCGACTCATTGACGCGGGAACCCGGATCGTTGGCATCGGGTTCCAGGATGAAGTGGAGACCGAGGACGCGCTCGACGCCGCTGAATGCGAGCTCTTCGATGTATCCCAGAAGCGGCAGACCAAGGACTTCCAGTCGATCTCCGACGTTATCGACCGCTATTTCGACCAGATCGATTACTTGCAGCAGCACCGCGGCGACGTTGTCGGGGTGCCAACAGACTACAAGGATCTCGACCAGTTAACAGGTGGCCTGCAGCGCTCGGATCTCCTCATCCTTGCCGCCCGCCCCAGCATGGGCAAGACCGCGTTCGCCCTTGGAGTCGCCTACGGCGCCGCGGTTCAACATGGGCGTTCAGTCGGCATCTTCAGCCTTGAGATGTCCGCCGACCAGCTCGTGCAGCGGCTGCTTGCGACAGAGACCGGTGTCGATTCACACCGGCTCCGGCTGGGCATGATCGACGACACAGAATGGG
This sequence comes from Thermomicrobiales bacterium, assembly GCA_030447145.1. Lineage (GTDB taxonomy): Bacteria > Chloroflexota > Chloroflexia > Thermomicrobiales > UBA6265 > UBA6265. Next base: position 10,045 of record JAUJLY010000044.1, on the reverse strand, counting down.
ACCGGATCTCGCGTGCCTTTGGCAGGCTCTCCGAAGCCAACATCTTTATCGATGACTCTGCGAACGCCAGCATTATGGATGTTCGTTCCAAGGCGCGCCGCCTGCAGGCCGAAAAAGGGCTGGACCTCCTGATCATCGACTACCTGCAGCTCATGTCAGGTCGCCGTTCAGAAAATCGCGTTCAGGAGATCTCGGAGATATCCCGAGGCCTCAAGGGGCTGGCCCGCGAGCTGAACATCCCCGTCGTAGCACTCTCGCAGCTATCCCGTGCCGTAGAAACACGTTCCGACCACCGGCCGATGCTCTCCGATCTCCGGGAATCCGGATCGATCGAGCAGGACGCCGATATCGTGATGTTCATTTATCGGGATGAAAAATACGACGAGAACAGCGACAAAAAGGGCATCGCTGAGCTCATCGTTGCGAAGCACCGGAACGGCCCCGTCGGCTCGATCAACCTGCGGTTCTTCGAGCAGACAGCGAGGTTCGCTGATCTCGAGCTCTACCGCGAGCCGGATGCCTCATGACCCGGTCCCCGTCCTCCCTTACTCCCATCACTTCGTCCCGGCACCCGGTCAGGATTCCGCATGCGTTCCTGACGGAGACGGTCGTCGACATCACCTGCATGGCAGAGCTACAGGTGAGCCTCGCGATGTTCCGGCTCGCTGCTTCCCTGGATGGCGAGGAAACGCCGATTGCAGAGCGAACGATCCTCAGGGACCACGCACTCAACCGGGCGATGCGGCGAGACGGCATCGTGTCTGAGCCGGCCCAGCGTATCCTCAAGGGATTGGAGCTCGCCGTGGGCCGGGGAACGATCCTGCGTTTTCTTGCCATGCAGCCAGCCCATCAGGCTTACTGGTACTATCTGAACACCGCAGTCAACCGCGCGACCGTCGCATCAATGGAGCGCGGAGCGTTGCCACCACCCGCTATCATTTGGGAAGGCAAAGCAGTGCCAGCCATTTCCCTTGACCCGCCTAACGCTTATCGACTCTATGAGCAAAACATTGGACCGCTCACTCCGCTGATAGCAGACCAAATTACGCGGGCCGTTACGGATTATCCCGGTGACTGGATCGAGGATGCCATCACCGAGGCAGTGAGCTACAACCGTCGCAGTTGGCGCTATATCCTGCGGATCCTAGAAAACTGGCAGGCCTCCGGCCGACAGGAGCAGGAACACTACAGCGGCAATGCTTGAGTCTCATCGGCCCTGCCGGGTTTTTAGAGGAACAAATGATGAAACCCATTGGTGACGTTATCAAAAACATCCCGGTGTCGAGGTCCGGCAAGAGTCCAAATGGTAGCGCCATTCGCATTACGAGAAAGGATGATGTCCGCTGCCCGATTTGCCAGGATGCCGGGTATCTTCGCGCGGACGTGCCTCCCGGTCACCCAAGTTTCGGCCGGCTCTTTCCCTGTCAATGTAAGAGAAACGAGCTCGATGAGCGACGGGCGGAAGATCTTCGCCGCCTTTCCAACCTGGACGCTTTCACCGGGTATACGTTCGACGATTTCGACCCCTCGATGTCCGGTACAGAGGAAGCCTTCGAGGCGGCCCTTGCCTTTGCACAGGAGCCCGATCACCGCTGGCTCTTCCTCTCGGGCCCCTGTGGCGTCGGGAAGACTCACCTAGCCGTTGCGATCGCAACCTATGCCATGCAGTGGCACCACATGAGCGTCTATTTCGCCGTTGTCCCGGATCTGCTGGATCACCTCAGGGCAACGTTCGATCCCAACTCCGGCTCAGCGTACGATGAGCGCTTCACCTCCATTCGCAATGCTCCGCTCCTCGTGCTTGATGATCTCGGCACGGAGAATGCAACACCATGGGCGCGGGAGAAGCTCTACCAGATCATCAATCATCGTTATAGTGAGCAGATGCCGACAGTTATCACATCAAATGTGGAGCTCAGAAAGGTCGACGAACGCATCGTTTCACGGATGTTGGATCATCGACTAACCCAATATGTCCAAATCGACGCCGAGGATTTCAGGAGGCCGGGCGATGCAAGACGGATTCGCTGGACGTCACGGCGTTAATGTGTGGGGCCTTCTCTCAAACCTTCCATATCGCGGCATGAAGATCGCATGAGGGCAAGGAAAGGCTGCCGCCGCCGATTATCAGTGTAGAATTTCCGGTGTCATTCCTCCCCCGATCGAACGGGTATAGGGGCTGCAGTTCCCGTAAGGTCGAACCAGGTGTCGCACCGTTTGACCGAATTGCCGCCACTACGTGTTACAGGAGATTCGTCATTTCCCCCCGTCAGCTTCGACGGCGTAGCGTCGAAATCATCGAAATATGGCGAATTCGATGAGCGACCTCACATGGTTGTTTGAGCGGCTGTTCGACGTACGAGCGATCCTCGATATCCTGGTCGTAGCGTTCCTCATCTATTGGCTGTGGTGGGTGGCACAGGGAACGCGTGCCCTGAGCCTGATCCGCGGTATCGTCACGCTCTTCCTCTTTCTCTATCTTCTCGGCGATGGCCTCCAGTTGACCACACTCAACCGGATTCTCTCCGTCATCTGGCCAGCGCTCATTATCGCGATCCCCGTCATCTTCCAACCGGAGTTGCGACGCGCATTCGAGCAGTTGGGCCATGCAGGGTCCTGGCTCCGAAGCCCGTTTCCCGCGCAGGATGATCAGGCAGCCGAGTCGATGATCGACGAGATCGTGAGAGCGTCCCACCAACTCTCGCGCTTGCGGTACGGTGCACTGATCGTGATTGAGCGAGAGACGGGCTTGCAGGACTTCGTCAGCAAGGGCGTTCAACTCAACGCCGACATCTCACGTCAGCTGCTGATCAACATCTTCTTTCCCAATTCTCCTCTTCATGACGCAGCAGTCGTTATCGGAGACAACCGTATCCTGGCTGCGAGTGTCGTGCTGCCGCTGACGGATAATATCTCCGCATCGAGCCAGCTCGGTACCCGGCACCGTGCCGCCATTGGCATCACCGAGGAATCCGACTCGCTGGCGGTGGTAGTCTCTGAGGAGACAGGCCAAATGTCCGTGGCGCACTCGGGACGGTTAATCCGAAATCTCGACCAGGATCGGCTCCGACGCGTGCTGAGGACGCTCATGCGTGTCGACAGGCCAGCGCAGAACGGACGGCTCGATGGCCGCTTCGGCAGGTTGAAAGCACTCATTCCCGCAGCGTCGGACTCCCGACTGGCGGACGGTGCCGCAGGAGGAGCTCGGCGCGAACGACGACAAGAATCGATACACCAACCGTGAGAGACCACGCATCTTCGCCTGCATCGCCCATCGGGCCCTTGGCGTTTCGACCGACCCGGGTTCAGGTTGCCCGGTTCGCATTCTCGCTGCTCATTGCCACCATCCTCTGGGGGTGGGTGACCGAGCTAAATGACCCATTCATCACGGTCCGGTACCGCGAGCTGGACGTGTCTGCAGGACCCTTGGATGACTCGCTCCGAGTCGTGACAACTCTTCCTCGTGCCTCCGTCATACTCCGGGGACCTGAATCCAGAATCGATGAAATTGATCGCGATGAGATCTCCGTGGTGTTGGACACCAGTGAGGTGACCCAGGCGGGGGAATATCGCCTGGAACTCGATGTTGTAACCCCCGAGGGCCCGAGCTCGAAATCCGTCGATCCGGAAGAGCTACCCGTGACGATCGAGCAGGAAATCAGCGAGGTCATACCGCTGGAAGTTCGACACGCCGTTCCGCAAGACGACCCCCGTGAGATCACATCGACCGTGGCTGAGACAACGCAAGTGACGGTTTCGGGTCCCTCGTCCTCCGTGGGCCGAGTTGAGGAGGTGATTCTTCCTGTCTCGCTCGGTAATCACCAATCGAGCTTTGAGGAAGCCTTCACTCCCTACGCCGTGGATTCGGAAGAACAGCGAGTGAGCGAAGTCCAGATACTGCCAGAACAAATCAGGACGAGTGTCGAGATACGCTCCAGAGGTAAGACAGTGTCCGTCATCCCAGTGATCGAAGGAGTTCCCGCAGAGGGTTTCTCTGTCCAGCAGCGCGCCGCGTTGCCTGACTCGATTGTTGTCGATGGTCCGGATGAGGCGCTGGAATCGCTTCTCTTCGTCAACACTGAGCCAGTCAGCATCGCAGGAGCAACGCAGTCGATCAGCAGTGAGGTGGGGCTTTCTGAGCTGCCACCCGGCGTTACGGTCATCGAGCCAGAGAGCGGCAAGGTAGAAGTCCGTGTGGCAATAGAGGACACCACGAGCACCGCCCAGACGCTCACCGGCTTGCGCGTTGAACCGATCAATCTGGAGCCGGGCCTCGCCGCCGTCATCGAACCCGAGGGGGTTAACGTGACAGTCGACGGACCCGGTAGCACACTGTCAAGCATGACGCCGTCTGATGTGAAGACTCGGGTAGACGTGTCAGGTCTCGGACCGGGAACATATGAGGTCGCCCCAGACATTACTGTTCCTCAAGGAGTTACGTGGGTCGGCAATTCTCCAGAGATGGTCCAGGTGACAATCTCCGCGGTTCAGGAGACACCAAGGGCTTCTCCGATTCCGCAAGCTTCTCCAGACGCCTAGCGGGTAGTGACCTTCCTCACCATGAAACGGTCCATGGGCATCAGGTCCGGTGCCCCGAAGACAGCTGCACTCTCCCTCTGGGCGCTGCGGGAAACGTGAGGGCCGGGATGGAAGTCCATCCCGGCTCTCTTATCAACTACTTGGAAGGGAACGATCAGTCGTTGTTACTGGAGGTATCCCCGTCAAGGGTATCGCCGGCACCGGACACAATCGAGAAATCCATTTCGTGAGCCAGGAGGATCGCCTCCGCGACCTCCCTCATCGACTTCCGGGCATCCATGCTCGTCTTGCGGATACGGTGGAACGCCTCGGATTCCCGTAATCCATGGGTTTCCATGAGCACCCCTTTTGCCCGCTCGACGATTTTCCTCGTCTCCAACGCATCCTTGAGCCCGCCGACCTCCCGTTCGAGCGTCCGAAACTCCTCGAATCGCGCTCGGGAAAGCTCGATGACCGGCATCAGTTCTGCCTCCCGGAAGGGCTTCACGACGTAGCCTACGACGCCCGCCTCTCGTGCGCGCTCCACTAGTTCCTGATCCGAATATGCTGTCAAGAGCACGACTGGAGCTATCCGCTCCCTCGTCAATTCCTCCGCCGCCGAGATGCCGTCCAGATCAGGCATCTTGATATCCATCACCAGGAGGTCCGGCTGCAATCGCTTCGCCAGTTCAACAGCCGTGCGGCCATCTCCTGCTTCACCGATCACCTCATAACCGAGGTTCGTCAGCATCTCCCGCAAGTCAAGCCGAATCAATGATTCGTCATCGGCAATGATGATACGCCAGCGTGTTGAGACTTGAGGAGCGCGGCTCATTCTTGGCAAACCTCACGGCGTAGATGATAGCGAAACCGCCAACCGGACAGGGAGCCAATACGCGGGTGAGGAATACGGTGGCGAGACAAAGGAGACATCGATGGACCGTCATCGTTCACGGGAGCTGGTGCTGCGGGCCAGCAAGGAGATTTTGCCCGACCCATTTTCATGCAAGGTCCATGACAACACGTTCCCCGTGTGGGGGTGTTCCGAATAAAACTCTGGTCGGGGCGAGAGGATTCGAACCTCCGACCACCGGTACCCCATACCGGTGCGCTACCGGACTGCGCCACGCCCCGAAAAGAACACCGCCGCTGCAAAAGTATAAGTCAGGACCCCGCTCCGTACAATTGCATGCAGGAGCGGGGGCGCCCATTCCGGTTCTGGAAGGACTTTGCTTCCCGGAGCGGGCCTGCTATTACTTGACGTCGACCTTGGCTCCGACTTCCTCGAGCTTCGCCCGGGCGGCCTCGGCCTCGTCCTTGGTGACGCCCTCGCGGACCGCCTTCGGCGCGGAGTCGACGAGATCCTTGGCCTCCTTGAGGCCGAGGCTTGTGAGCTCGCGGACGGCCTTGATGACCTGGATCTTGTTGGCGCCGATATCCGTCAGCACCACGTCGAACTCGGTCTTCTCTTCTTCTTCAGGGGCGCCAGCACCACCGGCAGCTGCACCAGCAGCACCGGCGACAGCAACCGGAGCAGCGGCGGAGACGCCCCACTTCTCTTCGAGCGCCTTTACGAGCTCGTTGAGCTCAAGGACAGTAAGACCTTCAAGAGTGTCAATAAGCTGAGCCTGATCGGCCATGTCTTTGTTCTCCATTGGGCGGATCTCATGCCCGCCTGGTGTTGTGAAAGGCGTCAAATACAAACAAACAGCGAAGCAGATTAGTCAGCCGCCTGCGCTTCAGTGGCACCGCCCAGTTGTTCGATGCGTGCGTTAGCCAGATAGGCAACCGAGCGTGCGGGCCCACTGAGGACGCCGACGGTACGAGCCATTGGCGACGCCAGCATTCCGACAAGCTTGCCGAGGAGCTCCTCGCGCGGCGGAAGGGTCGAGATCGCCTCGATATCCGAGGGACCAACAACCTGGCCGTTCATGACGCCGACCTTGACCTGCAAAATCCGCGAGGTCCGGGCGAAATCGGAAACGGCCTTCGCTGGTGCGACGATATCGCCGAATGCGAACAGCACCGCTGTCGGGCCCTCGAGGTGGCTCTCCAGCCCCTCGATACCGACGCGCTCCGCAGCAATGCGGACAAGCGTGTTCTTGGCGACCCGGAACTCCGACTCGGTCGAGCGGAGTGTGGCTCGAAAGCCCTGTAACTGACTCACCGTGAGACCACGGTAGTCCGCAACGATCGTGAGCTGCGACCGCTCAAGCCGATCGACCAACAGGTCGATCTCGACTCCCTTTTTAAGTGTTGGCATTGGTTTCACCTCCTTCCTTTCATGGAATATTCCGAGTGGCCATGCCCCTCTCCCTGGCAAAGAAAGCGCCCTGGGCAGAAACAGCCCAGGGCGCACACCGTGTGTGGTCAGTGCGTTTCCTGAGCCTCGGTCGGTGATTAAGTGAGTCTCCTCACACCGACTGTCTTCGGCCAGTACTCAGTCCTTGTTCGGTTAGAAAGAACTAACTCGCGACGTTGGATGACTTGGACAGCGTGTCGTTGACATCGAGCCGGATACCCGGGCTCATCGACGTCGCGATCGCTAGTGTACGGCAATAGATGCCCTTCAGGCCACTCGGCTTGTTTCGGTTAAGGGCGTCGACTACTGCCAGGATGTTCGCCTGAATTTGATCTTCGCTGAAGCTCTTGCGGCCGACCGTCACGTGAACGTTGCCGGTCCGGTCGTTGCGGAATTCGACACGACCGCCTTTGAGCTCCCGAACAACGCCGGAAAGATCAGCGACCTCGCGGACCACGGTGCCAGAGCGTGGGTTCGGCATGAGTCCCCGGCGACCAAGGATTCGGCCGAGCCCTCCGACCTTACCCATCTGGTCCGCCATTGCGATCGTCGCGTCGAACTCGAGCCAGTCGCCCTGGATTCGCTGCACCAGCTCGTCAGATCCGGCGTAGTCTGCTCCAGCTTCGAGAGCAGCACGCTCGGCCTCACCAGCTGCGAACACGAGGACACGAACCTGGCGTCCCGACCCGTGCGGGAGCGTCACGGTGGACCGAACAGCCTGATCGGCCTGTCGCGGATCTATGCCAAGACGTGCATGCAACTCGACGGACTCGTCGAAGTTCGCGAATGCAACCCTCTTTAGCAGCTCGGATGCCTCCTCGACCGTGTACTGTCGTTCCTCATCCACGAGCTTCGCGGCCTCGAGATACTTCTTACCATGTCCCATATTTACCTCCCGGGGTTCAAGCGGGGCTTCGCCCCTCCCCCATCATTGTGCCTATGCGCCCCCAATTAGCTGGCGACTTCGATACCCATACTGCGAGCGGTGCCTTCGACTTGCTTGATCGCGCCCTCGATATCGACGGCATTCAGATCCTTAAGCTTGAGCTCTGCGATCTCCCGAACCTGATCCTGACTTACGCTACCGACCTTGGTGGTCTTCGGGTTGCCAGCACCCTTTTGGATACCGGCCGCCTTACGAAGGAGATCCGCCGCCGGCGGTGTCTTCGTCACAAAGGTGAAGGAACGGTCCTCGTAAACGGTGATGACAACCGGGATGATTTGGCCCGCCATCGCCTGTGTTCGCTCGTTGTACTCCTTACAGAAGTTCATCAGGGCGATACCATGCTGACCCAGGGCCGGGCCCACCGGCGGTGCCGGTGTCGCCTTCCCTGCAGGCAGCTGCAGCTTCACATATCCACGAATTTTCTTAGCCAACGAACATTCCTTTCTGGCTGTCGTACACGTCACGCCATCGCATTAGCTGCAGCGGCGAGTCTGATTCTCTCAATACAGACAAAGTTAGACCTCGCGTTCCACTTGGAGGAAATCCAGTTCCACCGGTGTCTCGCGACCGAAGAAAGACACGAGGACCTTGATCTTGCCCTTCTCGTTATTGATCTCATCGATCTCGCCCCGGAAATCGGCGAACGGACCATCGATAATCCGAACCGTGTCCCCGAGAGCAAAGGACATTGTAACTTTTGGTGCCTCGGCTTCCATGCCCTGGATGACGACCTGCGCAGCGTCACCCTTCAGCGGCACCGGCTTGTTGTCCTGGCTCACGAACCCGGTGACACCCGGCGTGTTCCGAAGCTGGTACCACGTGTCCTCGTCCATCTCCATGCGGACCAGAACGTATCCAGGAAAGACCTTGCGCTGAACCGTCTTACGTTGACCGTCCTTGATCTCGATCTCATCCTGAGTGGGAACCACCACTTCGTAGACTCGATCGCCGAGGTCGAACGCCTCGACGCGGCTCTCGATGGTCTTCATCACCTTGTTCTCGTACCCGGAATAGGTGTGAAGAACATACCATTGGCCCTCGGTTGTCGAGCCGTGGTCGCCCGCTTCTTCTGCCCGCTTGGCTGCAAGACGCTCACGGAGCGTGGCGCGTTCCATCCGGAACCTCCTTCAATGTTCTTGTTGGTCTTTCGCCCTAGGTTAAGGCCTCGAAAAGCTGGAACAACACGTAGTCGATTCCGCCCAGCAACACTCCCATGACAACCGACAGCGCAATCACGACAATAACCAGGTTGCGAGTCGTTTCGCGATCCGGCCATTGCACCTTTCGGATCTCGGATGCGGCATCCTCATAGAATCGCTGCAGGCCGCCGAACCGTTCCGTGTTCACGAATTGTCGGCGACCCTCCTTCTCGGGCTTCCGGCTCTTCGCCTCCCGCCGCTCCTCTTTCCGCCGCAGGTGCTTCTCGTTCTGAAGCTCGCTGGCGTCCCTCGGCTCGACGGTTTCCCGCGCGAAGGCTTTTCGGTCCGCTCGCGATTCCTTCCGCGTATCCTCAACCGGCCTCAAGCGAACGGACTTCTCGGTTACCACAGACGAGGGAGCCTGCTCAAGCTGATCAACTGATGTCCTCTGTGACGCTAGAGCCTCCCCTTGCCGGTTCTCGGCCTGCCGCTTGCGACGCCGATTGGCCGTAGAGGATCGTCTCTTTGGAGCGGTAGTATCTTGCGTGCTCAAATCTCGGATCCTTCACACAAAGAGCGCGGTTTAGTTCCCAGGCGGAATCGACTCACTGAAACGGCGGGAACTTTCCGCATTATATCGGCAAATCTTGCACAGAAATGGGGCGTGCCGATTGGCTCCGCCCCACCTCCACTCGGATTATCACCGGGCAGGGCCGGCAGGAATCGAACCCGCAACCTGCGGTTTTGGAGACCGCTGCTCTACCTAATTGAGCTACGACCCTACGACCACCCTAAGAGCGGTATTATCGCGTCTCACGATGAAGCTGGTGACAGCGGCATCGCGGACAGAACTTCTTGAGCTCAAGCCGACCCGGATCGTTACGACGATTCTTCTCGGTGGTGTAATTTCGCTCACGGCAAACCGTGCACTCCATCGTAACCACCGGCCGGTCGACCTTCGACTTCTTGGCCATTGTACTACATCCTTATCCGCGTCTCACAACGCCCACAACATATTGACCGAATCATTATCAGCGTATGCGGCTCCGGTTTCAACCAGGCACCGCCATAACGAAATTGCGCTCTACTCCGTGATGGAAGTCACGGCGCCGGCACCGACGGTGCGGCCGCCCTCGCGAA
>JAUJLY010000372.1 GCA_030447145.1 Thermomicrobiales bacterium | reverse complement strand
TATTGACGCCATCGTGGTTGCGGCGGGCATGGATGGAGCGCTGCCGAGTGTTGTTACCGGTCTTGTCGATGTCCCGGTCGTCGGTCTTCCAGTAAGCGTTGGGTATGGCGCGGGCGGAAATGGAGAGGGAGCCCTGCTCGCGATGCTCCAGTCGTGCGCACCCGGAATGGCGGTGGTCAATATCGATAACGGCATAGGTGCCGGTTCCATGGCCGCGCTCATTGCTCGCCGGAAGACCCAATGAACTCGCCAAACCGCGTGGCAACGAGGATATTCTGTATGCAGATGCCTTGAAACCCGGAGGGATCACCCACTAGACTATGCTCTCATAAGCATTGGTGAATCTTGTGAAGCGGGGAGGAATATGAGTCGTTCGACCGTTCCGTCATTCGAACCGCAGATTGGCTGACCCGACGCCTTGAGCGTTGGGTTTTGTTTTGGGGCGCGTATGTAACGAACGAACACAACGGTACGATGGCCGATGTTTGGGATGGCCTTCGCCGTAGCAACAATGGATTCTGAAAACCAAGCGCGCATCGCCCTGCAGGTCAACGGTGACTCCGAGAGTGCTGCGCTCGCCCGAGAGGTGGCAACGCTTCAATGGATACGAGCCTTATAACCAAGGGGAAAGATCAGGGATACCTGCTTTCCGAGGAGATCATCGCGGCCTTCCCAAATGCCGATGAGCAATCGGAACCTCTCGAAGAGTTTTATTCCGCACTGGTTGCTGAAGGCATCGATGTACTGGACCGGCACCCCAAGCCTCAGAAGACCACCCGTGTTGTCCGCTCGAAAACCGATGCGAGAGCCGGTGCCGAAGATCCCCTTGCTGGCGGAGTTGGTGATTCTGTACGCCTCTACCTACAGGAGATCGGCGAAACCAGCCTGCTCAGCATGGAGGAAGAAGTCTGGCTCGCCACTCGCATGGAACGAGGCAAGGCCGCCGAAGCGCGTCTCCAGGAGCGAGGCCTCACTGAGGAAGACCTCACTGATCTTGAATTGGACAGGAAGGATGGAGATGCGGCACGTGCCCATCTAATCCAGGCGAATCTCCGCCTCGTCGTCTCGGTGGCGAAGAAATACGTCGGTCGTGGGCTCTCCTTCCTGGATTTGATCCAGGAAGGCAATATCGGCCTGATGAAGGCCACCGACAAATTCGATTACCATCGCGGCTTCAAGTTCAGTACCTACGCAACCTGGTGGATTCGGCAGGCAATTACCCGCGCCATCTCCGACCAGAGTCGCACGATACGTCTTCCTGTGCATGTCGGTGAGACGATCAACCGGGTGAAGAAGACATCTCATCGCCTGCAACAGATCTTCGAGCGGGAACCTACCCAGGAGGAGATCGCGAGGGCAATGAGCATCACGGACGACAAGGTCCGGCAAGTATTCGACGTCTCGCGACATCCCGTCTCGCTTGAGGCACCAGTCGGGAGCGACGGCGACGCCTTCCTTGGCGATTTCATCGAGGATGACACCATGCCGGCGCCGCTGGAGCTTGCCTCGCAGCAACTCCTGAAGGCCCAGATTGGTAGCGCCCTTGACCGGCTCTCGGAGCGTGAGCGCCGCATCGTCGTGCTGCGTTACGGCCTTGAGGATGGGCGTTTCCGCACGCTCGAGGAAGTAGGACGCGACTTCGGGATCACCCGTGAGCGAATTCGCCAGATCGAGGCGAAGGCATTGCGCAAGCTCCGGCACCCGGACTCCAGCCAGCCCCTGCGAGGCTATCTAGATTAGTCAACGTTCTGATAGCGGGAGCACGGCGAGACTGGCTGCACAATCCTCCGCTACGGCTGCTCCCGATTACTGGAAAAGAACAGCCCCTGGCCGAAAGGTCAGGGGCTGTTCTTTTGCCACGCCTATGTAGCAGAGTGTTATTGGAGTCTAAAAGCAGGTGAGGATTCGGCACCGGCGTGCTATTTAGCTCCAAGCTGAAGAAAAAAGGACAGAGGATTTGGTTATCTGCCAACCGGCCAGCATCTCAAGATGGTGACCAGTCAGTGTCACGATCGAGCGGATAGATTGGACGACGGAGTCGTTGATAGTCGAAGTTAATGAGCTTCGGGCTACTGATACCCGGCGCGTCGACCTCAATCACCTTCGTTGCGATCGGCTCAATGGCCGCACGGAAATGGGCGGCACTCTTGAGGACGAGGATCCGCCGCTCGGTTGGCTCGATTCCAAAGGCCCGGAAATGATTCAAGTCAGAGGGGTGTCCCCGAAGTTCAGTAAGCTGGACCTCGATACCGTCATGCCCCCCGATCTCGAGCACCACGGTCCGGCCCCTGCTCGCAAGCGTTCCTGCATCCATCGGGCCCGCCAACATGAATGACCCTTCGTGGATCAACCGCACCTTCCCTATTACCTCGACCGGGGGACCATGCAGACCGTCCTGCCGACCACCGATCGTGAGCGCAACCTCACTTCCCACTCCCGCATCGATACAGGCCGCTACTGCCTCAGCGTCCATATTCTGGGCGACCGCGGCGGAACGGGCTCCGGCATCGAGCAACCCCTTGAGGACGACGGTGCCGTCGCTCGCGGTTCCACTCGCCCCGGAGTCGGCAACATCTGCCAAGACATAGACACTGCCGGCCGCTGCCTCCATGGCCTCGACGATCGCCTCAGAGACCGACGTAGGTGTGACCGTGAAGTCGGAGCGGCGGTCCCAGCAGATGCCCGCTAACTCATCAGCATATGCGCGCGCCAAGGCGGGATCATTATCGGTGACGACGATGGTTGCCACTCCCGCGAACGGCACATCGGCGAACGGAAAACCACCGAGGACGGTGGCGGCCAGGACGCCCGGTTGCTTCTCTATCTCGCGGGCGCGGTCAATTGCCGACTTCAGGGGTGACTGCCACGTCGTCACCATGGACTGGTTCGGAACGATAAGAGGCACACGGGTATGTTCCATCGTCGGCCGTGTGCCGTCCCGGATGATGCTGACAAGGAGGCGCAGGGCCTGTGCACCAGTTTCTGGCATATCCGTATACGGGTACTCCTTATACCCTACCAGTGCGTCTGCGCCCCTGACCATGGAATCAGAGAGATTGGTGTGAAGGTCAAGCGGCGCGACGATGGGCACGTCGGCTCCCACAAGCTCGCGTACTGCTTCGATCAGCGGTCCCTCCGCATCGTCTGCATCCTCAAGTGCCATCGCTCCGTGGAGAATGAGCAGGACGCCATCGACCGGCAGTGCTGCCCGGACTCCAGCCAGTATTTCGTCGCACACCGTATCGAACGCGTGGCGGGTGACCCTGCCGCCTGGCATGCACTCGGCATAAACGGTCGGAATCAAATTAACGCCGCTCGCCTTTGCCTCCGAGATCACGCCACCGTAGACGGTTCCGGTTCCCTCAAGCCCGAGGATGTCCTGACCGCGGGCGAAGAAGCCAAATCCCGGTCGGCAGAAGTCGTCCAGCGTCGTGGCCACACGCTGAAAGGTATTCGTCTCT
>JAUJLY010000371.1 GCA_030447145.1 Thermomicrobiales bacterium | reverse complement strand
GTGGGCTTTCTCGCCGGCTGGCTGGGGAATCTGCAGAGCCCGATCGGGGGGGAAAGGTTCGAGGAGGTTCTGGTCTTCGTCTTCCTCCCCGTGCTCGTCTTCGAGGCCGCCCTTGGCCTCTCCACCCGCGCCTTCTTTCGTAACCTTGTTCCGATCCTCGTTCTGGCGATCCCCGCACTTGCTGTCTCCTCAATCTGTGTCGGTCTCTCCCTCTATATTGGCCTCGATACGCCCTTGATCCCCGCGCTCCTCTTCGGGGCGCTCATTTCCGCAACCGACCCGGTCGCGGTAGTGGCCATCTTTCGGGAACTCGGGGTGCCGAGGCGCCTGCTGACGCTTGTCGAGGGGGAGAGCCTCCTCAACGATGGTGTCGCCATCGTCCTCTTCACAATCTTGCTTGCAGCGGCGCTCGGTGGGGACCTCAACGCGTTCGAAGGAGTGTGGGAGTTCATCGTCGTCTGCTTCGGCGGCGTGGCTATTGGGGCAGGAGTGGGCTTTCTCGCGGCCCTGGCGCTACCTTGGCTCGATCGCCTCTCGGCGGCCGCACTCTCCCTGGCGGTCGCTTATGGTGGTTTCGTGCTTGCCGATGATGTGCTTGGATTCTCAGGGGTGACCGCCACGGTTGCCGCCGGACTGGTGCTGGGCGGCTCTGCCCCGATCCGCGCCAGTGCGCCGGTCCGGGAGCTGTGGGAGGGGCTGTGGGAAGCGCTTGGCTACGTCGCCAATGCCCTCCTGTTCTTGCTCATCGGTCTCGCAATTGATCCATCCCTGCTGACTGAGAACATTGGCGCCATTGGCCTCGCGATCGTTGTCGTGCTGCTGGCTCGTGCCATCGCCGTTGTGCCCCTGATGGTTCTGATTGAGCGGGTGGGGAACATTCCGCCGGTGGGTATGCGTAACCAGGCAGTACTCATCTGGGGTGGACTCCGGGGCGGCGTGGCGCTTGCCTTGGCGCTTGCCCTGCCGGAAGAGCTCGCGCAGCGGGACCAGTTCGTGGCGATGACCGGCGGTGTGGTGCTGGCCACACTGCTGCTCAATGCCACCACGATCGGCATGCTCGTCCGTCGCCTCGGGCTTGACGAACCCAGCCCGGCCGATCGCTTTCTGGCGGGTGGAGCGCGCCTCTCGGCCATTACCGCAGCGCGGGAACGACTCGCTGATCTGCAACTGGAAGATCCCGTCGTCATGTCTGAGCTCGACCAGGCCGAAGAAGAGACGCGGGCGGAGTTGGAGCGCCTCTCACTCGACGAGGCAGCCGAACTCCAGCTGGTGACGCGCCGGGGGCTCGCGGTGGAACGGGAGACCTATCAGCACCTGAGCGATGTGGGCCTGCTACCACCAACGGCTACGCGCGTGTTGCTGCATGAGGTCGATGACCAGATCGAAGCGCTAGGTGTGGGTCGTGTCACGCTTGCCGAGGTGTACAATCGTGAACGACCAGGTTTCGACCGAATAGTAGAGAGAATAACGGGCTGGTTGCCCAACCCGATCGGCGATGATCCGACCACGCTGGCCTATGCGGAGGCCAGCGCTCGGCGGCTTGCGGCACGACGTACCAGCGAAGCCCTGGAAATGTTCACACGCCTGCCGAACATCGGACAGGTCGTCATCGACGAGGCCAGGGCGACCTTCGCGCGATGGGAAGAGGAAGCTGTGGCCCAGCTTTCCGAGCTCGACGCGGATGTGACCCAGGACATGCGCGAGATACATCAGCAGCAGGCGGAGACGCTGATTCGCGTGGCATCGACGGATGCCCTGGAAGAACTCGCTGAGATCGGCATATTGCCTGAAGCCTTGGCGCGTCGAGCGGCCGAAACGGTTACGACCGAGGTCAAGAGCGACCGGGGTGTGTGAGTCGACTGTCTCCGGGCTCCATGGGGTGATGATCGGCCATGTGGATTCCTGGAATCGGATGTCAGGAGAGAGGCTGAAGTGTCCGTCCGTCATTTGGGGAATTCGCGGAGGAGAGGTTACGGCAACTACCGAGAGGGATCAGCAATCACCTGCGTCGGTCGCAGCGCCCAGGACAGACACTGACGCCTGAAGCAAGAGCAAGCCCCATCGGCATCTCGTTTCTCATGAATGACAATGCCAGGGATGGCTCAAAATGTGCCATGAGGGAGTGCGACGGCTGAAGCAAGGAGAAAGGACACTGCGGCGTGCACATTGAGGTACCGAGGATCGTTGGCACAACGGCGGACGATGTCCTGGCCAAGCTCATTGCCTGGGAGCTGCTCGCCCGCTCCCTGGACGGGCTCCATGAAACAGCAGCCGATTTCGCGGCCCTGCTGCGGAACGAGTTGGGTGATGTCGACGATGACACCACACGGCAGCAGCGGAGGTTTTGTCTCGCCGTAGAATATGCGGCAAACAGCATCGCCCGTGACCATCACGACACCAGCCAGGAGAGTACCGATCCACTTGTGATCGAGGCGCGGAGCAGTGACTTCCTGCGTGTTCTGGAGCACGCATCGGAGGCACTGAGATTGGCCGATGAAGCACTCGGGATAGAGCAAGGACAAGGCGCTCAGGGTCCACCAGATGCGACCCCGCCCATGATGCCTTATGCGTAATCCATCCGCGCCGGAGTATCTTCGGGGGATGACTGCCCGACGAGAGAACGCAGGGCGCTGAGCCGCTCCTCGTAGTCCAGTTGCTCTATCGCCCGCACGTCAAAGCTCATCAATTCCATGTACGGCTGGAGAAACGCCGTCAGTTGCCGAATATCGTCGTACTCGACAATCAGGAAGCCTGCACCACCACCTGCCAGGTTGTACCAGCCCCTGATCCGGTCAGGATGATTAGCGCCAGCATCATGCTGCTGCACCAGCCGCCGGGCTACTTGCTCTCGGGTGGTGCCAGGGAACCAGGTGAACTCGCAATAGAACAACATCGGCTCCTCCTTTTGGTTGTGACGCGCGTGTCTCTGTATTGTACGCCGGCAGCCAATGATGCAGTCATGCCCCGGCCCAGGAGTACACACGTTGGCAACTGAATCAGTTCCTACCCCGCCCTAGGAACACCAGGCAGCGTATCAGAGCCCACGTGACGACCTCCTGCCTCAGGTCCATACTCCTGTACGGTCCACCTTTGGCCCAAGGGAAGGGACTGGCGCGACCATGCCCCTGACCTCATTTTTCCGCAGAGTCATAGCAAACTGGGGACGCCGTCGATATACTACGCAGAGACACTGTTTTCAGATCATCACGTCATACATCACCTCTCCCCGGGTGAGGCTCAAGCATTCTCTCTATCACTCCTGAAAGGAGCCACCTGTGCCCAAGGACGATCTCTCAGGTAAGAAGCTGGACCACATCAGCTTGTCTGGTGCGAACCTCTCGGATTCGGATCTCTCGACATCCTCGTTGCGCCGCTCAGGCGGGGCGGGGGGCTCGTGGGTGGCGGCGTACGTGGCGGCGTGCGTCGTGCCGGGGGGCCCCGGGGCGCTGGCGGCGGGGTCGGGGGCG
>JAUJLY010000043.1 GCA_030447145.1 Thermomicrobiales bacterium | reverse complement strand
GAAGCGATTGAGCAGGTGAAGCGCGCGTTGATCACGGGTGAAGTTCGGTACACCGACGCCTAACGAAAGTCCTGATACGATGTGGAACGATCTGACGTCGGTTCCAGACGCAGGCGAGGTACTGAGCATTCCTTCGCTCGCTGTGGCGTTCGTCTTTGCATTGGTATTCATCCCCGCGGCATTTTATTCTGCGCGGCCACGAGCGAAGCTCCTGGGGGAACGATACTCCCGCAGATTCATCCAGCGGTCGTCAACGCTTCTCGGTTGGATTTCCGGGGTTGGGCTCTTCCTGGTCATTATCAGGTTCTTGCAGATTAATCCTTTGAGCCTTGGGCTCCCAATCTGGACGCTCCTGACATTCCTGGGCTTGCTTGTAGCGATCATCATGGTCGCCATCCGCGCCCCTTCCGACGAGGCGGCAAGGCGTCGCAACCAGGCAGCTCACCGCCGTACGCGGCGTCCAGCTCGGCCGGCACGACGGTAGCGGAATACCTGTCGGGGACCGTGAGGATAAACACAAAAGGGGCGGTCCATTTGGACCGCCCCTTTGCCTACCAAAAGAGAGCCGTGCACCCTCTTTCGACCGCGACCTTCCAGCTTGCCACCGTCCGTGAGCTCCCACCAAGAAACCCCACATCACCCGAGGAGTGCCGCTTATGGCTGCTGTCTTCCGACCCTGACCAGGTTCACAGTTCCCCGCCGTGCGGGACCCAGTGTTCAACACCCCGTGACGATACAGTCCTGAAAAGCCGGACCTAGAGAGGGAATTCAACCCCGCTGTGGCGGATTGCGGGTACAGGGCACCGCCAGTTCCCCATCTAGCACGACCGGCCGTAATTATAACGCGTCAATGCCCCATCTCCAACCCGACCTCGAAGCGCCCCTATTCTTCCGGGGGTAGCACCCCGTCCACCGGCCACTCAATGGGCCGAGGACCGGCGTCACCGAGCTGAGGCTGCTCCGATAGCCGGTTGCAGACCCGAACATTCAGATTGTCCGTCACCCGAATTTGGCACGACAGACGAGTCGTATCCTGTCGGTTCGTCAGCCGGCCCAGGCGACTTTCTTCCGCGTCGGTGATCTCCGTCGGATCGCCCTCAAGCACCTCTACACGGCACGTGGCACAACGCGCATTGCCACCGCACCTGTGCAGGATATCGATCCCGCCATCCTCGAGGCCGAGCACGAGCCGTCGCCCTTCGGCTACTTCCACGGAGCCGATACCCTCGACGTCAACAGTCCACATTTTGGCTTCAGGCATGATAGTGATGTCCCTGGGTGATTCGCATGCGGTAGATGTCCGCCAACTCCTTGGCGTGCGGCCCGGTAAAATGGAGGCTCCCGATATACCCGCTCTCAATACTGCCGGTGACAAACCGATAGCGAACGCCCCTCTCCTCGATCTGCCGTGACGAAAGAAAGATATCCTCCGCCACTTGAGCGAAGACGGCAAACGCCAGCTCGTCAGCCTCCCAAACATCTTCTACAGGATGCTCTACCCAGAGGTTGAAGTTCACCGAATTCTTCTCGATCTCCGGAGTGCCAATAAGGTGCATGCCCTCGGACGTCTGGATCACGGAAGTCATCGAGGTCCCGAACTGCCTGTTGTGTGTCGCATCCGAAGCCCAGCCGTCTCCGAACCGCTCGAGCAACAGTGCTAGGAGTTCCTCATAGACGCTTGCAGGGAGTGTCTGACCCCTCTCTGACATGTCTCACTCCTTCTCCCGTCATTCCAAATGTGCCATTCGATTCTGGCGCGGTTACGCATTCATGATCTCGTATACTGTCACTATTGGCCATTGGCGACCAATCCAGCGTTGGAGCAACGTACCATGCCCTCTCTTCTCGATACGATCTTTCGCCGGAAAACCGACGACCCGGCGATACCGAACTGTCGGGACCATCACACCGAGATGCGTTTGCGCGGCAAGCTCGGGCGTCCATCCCGGTTCGCTGACCAAACTGAAGAAGAGTACACGCTGATCTACTTCTGCCCCCTAGAAGGCTGCAACCACACCGACACGCGCACGCACCGCCGCACACAAATCCCGGTCCCGGGCGCGGCTCCTGACCGGCCACTTTTCTCCAGAGTTCGCGACCCGAAGTAGAGACGCCAAGTTACATGTTTTCTAGCTGATAGCGGCCACTGTATCCGTCGGCAGTTGCTTCTGACATCCCGAAGAACACCAACTGCATCACACGGGCGTTACGCTGAACCCGGAATCCGCCCGGGTTGGCAACGACGAGCAAAGACGTCGATCGTCCGTTATATCCAGCGTCCCAGACTGCAGTATGGATTGTGACACCACATCGGTTGAGGCTGGAACGCGGTCTGCCCAGCGCCATAAGACTGTCAGGAATATCCACCACCTCGTTATAGACGAGGTGGTAGCACCCTTGCGCCAGGGTGATCCATCCATCTGGGTCAAACGGGAGCGTCTCTAGTTCAGGGAGCATCCTGTCCTCGGAACTCACGCCGATCGCTCCGGCATCGGAATGGCGGCTCACTTCCCGAAGGGTGACATCAACTCCGTTGGGCTGTAATTGCCCGTCCAGATCCACGTACTCCCGTAGCAAGGGCCGATCCGGGTCTTCGATGAGCATCTTCAACTGCTCCCGGCTGAGCACTCCTCCTGATGTTGACGGGCCCACGACTCTCTCCTGCATCCTGCGAACACTACCTTTCGAGCCGCCTTCACGGTACCATGTCGCAGGTTTATCGTATCGCTTTCTTACCCAACGAGACAGCCTGTGTCGGACCGGAGAGGCCACGCCTTTAGTACGCTGCGCTTCCGGGACTTTCGGCTTCTTTGGTTCGCTGACAGCGTCTCGATTCTCGGCACCCAAATACAGCGCATGGCCATTACCTGGCATGTCTTCGAACTGACGGGTGACCTGTTTCAACTGGGCCTTCTGGGTCTGTTCCGGTTTGTGCCCGTGTTGGTCTTCGGTCTCCTGGGCGGTGTCATCGCCGATCATCGGGATCGCCGCATGGTGTTGATCTTCACCCACCTGGCGCTCCTGGCATCCACCAGTACACTTGCCGCCGCAACGCTGGCTGGTGAGGCCAGTGTTGGGCTCATCTACAGCATTACCTTCATCTCCTCCACCTTCAATGCGATGGCAGGGCCGGCCCGCCAGGCCCTGATCCCGCATCTCGTCCCCCGATCTTCCCTTGCCGGTGCTGCGACGATGGCCAATCTCTCTATGCAAGCTGCGATGGTCGCGGGTCCTGCCATCGGGGGAGTGATTATTGCCCAGACGAGTCTTGCCCTCGCATACATCATCGACGCGACAAGTTTCATCGCCGTCATTGCCGCCGCTCTGCTGATCCGCACTCGTCAGGAACGCGTCCCGATCACAGAACGCGGGCTTTCCGCTATCAAGGCTGGTTTTGTCTTTCTCTGGCATACCCCTATTTTGTTGGCAGTCATGTCGCTCGATTTCATTGCAACGTTCTTCGGTGCGATCACAAACCTGATGCCAATCTTTGCGGGTGAGATTCTGGGAGGTGGGGCAAACAGTCTCGGCCTGCTCGTCAGCGCGCCGGCGGCTGGGGCAATCCTTGGAAGCCTGGTGTTCGGCCTCTTCACCATGCCGCAGAGACCGTGGTTCGGCATGGTGGCATGCGTGATCGCCTACGGCGCCTGTATCGTGGGCTTCGGCCTCACCGACAATATCTGGCTGGCCCTGCTCTTTCTCGCGGGCAGCGGCGCGGCGGATTCCATCTCGATGGCACTGCGCCATGCGATCCGGAATCTCATCACGCCGAACGCCTTTCGCGGCCGCATCGCCGCCGCTCATTCCGCCTTCGCTATGGGTGGCCCGCAGCTTGGGGAGTTCCGCGCCGGCGCCATGGCCAGCTGGATCGGGGCACCTGCAGCAGTTGCGATCGGCGGTGTTGACACCATCCTGGGCACCATCGCCATGGTCCGCCTCGTGCCGACGATGCTGCGATACCGATCAACCGAGGAGGCGCCGGTTGCCGAAGCAGCCAGCGCCTGATTCACGAAACTATCTTTCGATTCCTTGGAAACCTATTGCGGCCGGTCGCCTGTCAGCATTTCCCAGACGGCAACCGGCTTGTCGACGAGCAACACAACGAGATCACCCTTGCTCGCTCGTTCGACACCCTGCTTCGCCGCCTCAAGCTCATCCAGGATCACATCAACCTCGTCGGATGGCTTTCCAGTCGAAAGGACCGCCTCCTTCAGCAGGCCTGCGATCTCACCACGCGCACGTCCACGAGTATTGTTGTCCTCGCGGATGATGATCCGGTCGAAGGTTTTACCCGCAAGCTCTCCGAATGCCCTCATATCGTCATTGGACCGATCCCCGGGAATGCTGATGACCCCCATGGTGGCATCTGCCTCCATGCGCTTCACGAAGTCGGCAATCGACTCCAGGCCCGCGACGTTGTGGCAGTAATCCATGACGATCCGCTTGTTCCCGTAGTCGAGAAGGTTGAACCGTCCTGGCGTCTGGTAGAAGCTGCTGCTGAATGTGCGGAGTGCCAGCCGGATGTAGTCCAGCTGCACGTCGGCGGCGAGTGCCGCCGCCGCCGCCGACATCGCATTCTCGATGTTCACTCGTACACGGCCCTCATATGTTGCCGGGATCTGGCTCGCAAGCAGCAAAGACGTCTCGCGACGACTTTCGTAGATGGTGATCATCTCCCCCTGGCGGGTCTGCTTGAGGAGCACCGCGCGCCCTCGTTGCCGAATGTGGTCCCGGATCACGGGGTTCTCCTCATCCATGCTGACAAAGATGATCTCGCCCCGTGCCGAGCGCGTCATCTGTACTGTCCACTCGTTGTCAGCGTTGAGGATAGATGCACCGTCGCGCAGGACGCTGGCGGGGACGACCTCCTTTACCCGTGCAAGTCCAGCGAGGGTGTCAATGCCCTTGAGGCCAAGGTGATCACCGGAAACGTTGGTCACTACACCGATGTTGCAGCGATCATAGCCAAGGCCGGACCGGAGAATTCCGCCGCGTGCTGTCTCCAGCACGGCATAGTCGATCGTCGGGTTCTTGAGTACCATCCTGGCGCTCGTCGGGCCGCTCATATCACCCGCCATGATCTGCGTCCCGTCGATGTATATGCCGTCGGTGGTGGTGAGCCCAACCGTTTTACCGGACGTCTTCATGATGTGCGCGATCATGCGGGACGTTGTGGTCTTGCCGTTTGTGCCCGTAACGGCGACGATCGGCACGCGAGTCGGCTCCCCTTGCGGGAACATCATATCCACGACTGCCCGCCCAACATGACGAGGGTGACCTTCAGTCGGATGGGTGTGCATCCGGAAGCCGGGTCCGGCATTGACCTCACAGATGCCGCCGCCGTGCTCCCTCACCGAACGCGAGATGTCCTCGGTGATCAGGTCGATCCCGGCAATGTCGAGCCCAACGACCATGGCAGCCTGGCGAGCTATCTCAATATTGTCGACATGGATATCGTCTGTCCGATCGATCGAGGTGCCGCCTGTGCTCATGTTGCCGGTCAGCTTCAGCTGGACAAACTCTCCGTCCTGCGCGACGGTTTCAAGCGTTCGCCCGTCACGTTCCAGCACTTCCATCGTCTGGGAATCGACGGTGATGCGCGTGAGGATTTTCTCGTGGCCAACACCGCGACGGGGATCCTGATTCGCGAGATCAATCAACTCCTGCACCCTGTGCTCGCCGTCCCCGATCACATGAGCGGGAACGCGCTCAGCTGCCGCTACCACCTCGTTGTTTACAACTAGAATCCGGTAGTCCTTGCCGGGAATGAACGTCTCGACGATGATCTGCCCGTTTCGCGATTCCGCTTGCGCTGAGTCATAAAACTCGCGAACTTCGCCCTCATCAGCGAGATTGACGAAGACTCCGCGTCCATGGTTTCCGTCGAGGGGTTTGATCACCACTGGATACCCAAGCCGAGCGGCGGCACTAACTGCCTGATCGGCCGATTGCACAATCTGCGACCGTGGCACCGGGATACCGATTTCGTGCAGCAACCGATTGGTGAGCTCCTTGTTGCTGGCAACCTGAACGGCAATATTCGCTGTCTCAGAGGTCACCGTCGCCCAAATACGGCGCTGGTACTTGCCATGACCGAGCTGAACAAGGGATCGCCGGGAATCGAGCCGAAGCACAGGGATCCCGCGGCGGTGCGCCTCATGGACAATCGCTCCGGTCGAGGGGCCGTATGCGAACCGCTCGGCGAGCTTGATCACCTTTTCCTCGTGCTCGTGCACGAAATCGAAATCAGGCTCGCTTCCGTAGACGAGGTGATTCAGCAGCCTGAGCGCGAGAGCACCGGCGGCAAGCCCCACATCTTCTTGCTCGTATTGGAAAATGACGTTGTAAACGCCGCGCTCACCGGCCTGGCGCGTCTTGCCGCGCGCCACCTCGGCGCCGGCGAGGTTCTGGAGCTCTAAGGCCACATGCTCGAGCACGTGGCCCATCCATGTCCCCTCCCGGAGCCGTTGAAGGAACCCGCCGGGACGACCGAGCGAGCAGCCATGGTCGTACAGGGATGGGATTAACTCGGTCAAATGCTCGTAAAACCCGGGAATCCTGTTGGTGGGCCGGTCCTCGAGCTCTCCAATGTCGAGCACGTAGTGGATCACCGGCATCCGCGCCCAGATATTAGGCCCACGGTAGACAGTAGTTTGCCGGATATTCAACACCGTGTATACCTCCGGGGCGCATCGACGGCCCTGATTACTTGAGTTTCACTGCGACGAATGTACTACAGCCTATATACACGAATGCCCCGCCGGTTGTCCGGCGAGGCCTGAACATCGCGCTTTACTCCGTCGATGTCAATACTAATCGCGGATCATCTTCCGCGACGTCATATCGAACTTCCTGCCAGGCCCCAGGACATGGAGCCGAACGTCGCTGATGGTGATCTCCCCATATCGCTTGACCTGGAAGATATCGGAGACCATGTGTGAGCCGTCCACAATTGTGACGCTGTGCCGGCCCACGACCTTCATAATTCCCGAGTCATCGATGACCAGTGCAGTGTCTTCGTCGATCCCGAGACCCAGCAAACCCGGATTGCCTGCAACAAGCGAGAGCAACCTGCCGATCCGGTCTCGTTGCCGGAAGTGCTGGTCGATAATGACGTTGGAGATGAGACCGAAACCAGCGAACATCTGGGCCATGCGAAGCTTCGGCGTGGCGCCGTTTGCTCCGAGAGCAACCATGTGCGCGGAGAGAATGGATGCGCCCGCACTTGTGCCTGCCACGATGACACCCGCGTTGTGGCGTTCCCGGACGAGTTGTTCGAATTCAGTACCGCCGATGATGGCGGAGAGGCGCATCTGGTTCCCGCCTGTAAGAAAGATGCCGGTGGCGTCGGCGATCGCATCAAGACTCTCGCCGCCGTTCGCGTCCTCCCGGCTCCCGATATAGACAACCTCGGCGCTCTCCACGCCCATCCCGAGAAAGATCGCCTTGTATCGCAGACCGGCTGCTTCAATGGAAGACGCCGTCGGTACAATCGCGATTCGAGCCTTGTCGCCTCCAGCGTACTCAACGAACTCCGAGAGAATCACCTTGTTATCGAGCTTGTCCTCGGCGCCTCCGATCGGCATAAGAATGCCCCGCCCGTTGGAGACGCTGCCGGACTGCTCTTCGGAGCTGGCACTCAGAGTTTCAGAAGACATATATTTGCCTGGGTCCTGGGGTGAGCATCGCGCAACAGCGGTGAACCGAGATCAGCTACGCGCGCGATGGTGTGCGGTCGGTTGCGAAGGAATGTACCGCGAGTGCCGGCAAAACGTCAACACAGAGGAGCCAGTGCCTAGCCGTCCATGCCCCGATCGGAAACCCCCATTTCCTGTGCTACGGTAGCCACAGCACCGGATCAGCCACCTACCGGAACATGTCACACTACCCTGGCTTGCCGGTGGTTACCTGAGAGTTTTTTTGGGCCCAGCTATCGCGCTGATGCGCTCGATGGAAAGAGTTCATGGCACATCCCCTACTCGAACGTCTCGATGCCGGTGTCCTCCTCGGCGATGGTGCAATGGGCACAATGCTCTACGAAGCCGGGCATGAGCTGGACACCTGTCTTGACGCCCTCAATCTCACACACCCAGCCACCATCGCCCTGGTGCACCGCAGCTACCTCAATGCGGGCGCGGACATCATCGAAACGAACACATTCGGGGCAAACAGATTCCGGCTGGAGCTGCACGGCCTGGCCGATAAGGTGAGAGACATCAACTTTCGCGGCGTGAAGATTGCCCGTGAGGAGCGCGAGATCAGCGGCAGGCCCGTGCTCGTCGCTGGTTCCATTGGTCCCACGGGGAGAACGCTGGAGCCCTACGGCACCTTGTTGAAGGAAGAGGCGCAGGAGGCGTTCGCCGAGCAGATCGGGGCGCTGCTGGAGGCCGGCGTCGACCTTCTGATGATCGAGACGATGGGCGACCTCAATGAAATGGACGCTGCCATTGCGGCAGCACGGGAGGCGTCTGACCTGCCCATCATCGCCCTGATGACTTTCGCCGAGGATGGCCTCACCCTCTCCGGCTCCAGCCCTGAACAGGTCATCCGGCACCTCAATGAACAACGAATCGACGTTGTCGGTGCCAACTGTTCGGTGGGTCCTCAACGACTGCTGGGCGTGATCCGCCGGATGCATCAGGAACTTACGAATACGGCTATGGAGGGACGTGTCCCGCGGATAGCTGCAGTCCCGAATGCGGGGTGGCCCTCACGGATCGGTTCCCGGCTCATTTACCAGTCGTCGCCTGAGTACTTCGCCCAGTTTGCCCAGGAGGCGATGAGCGCCGGCGCCCGCCTCATCGGCGGGTGCTGTGGCACAACTTCGGCACACACCAACGCCATGCGGCATGCCATTGACCGCGGCAATGCCGATCACCGCCCTTCGCCCAGCGGCCGAACGTCTCAGAGTTCCGGCCCGCAGGTAACAGTAATTACTATTCCAGGAAGCGATGAGGAAGATACCGAGGTGAAGAAAGCGCTCGGGAAGAAATTCCTGAAGTGCGTGGAGATCGACCCACCGAAGGGCCTGAATCCGCAGAAGGCCCTCGATGGAGCCCGGATGCTGAAGGAAGCCGGCGTTGACGCGATCAACGTCGCCGACTCCCCGATGGCACGCGTCCGGATGAGCGCGATGATGCTTTGCTACCTGATCCAGCATCAGATCGGTATCGAAACGATCATCCACTTCACCACGCGAGACCGTTCCCTGATGGGACTCCAGTCAGAGCTGCTTGGCGCCCATGCCGCTGGCGTCCGGAACATCCTCGCGCTCACCGGCGATCCGCCTAGCCTCGGTGATTATCCTGATTCATCAGCTGTCTACGACGTCGACTCGATCGGCCTGATCCGGGTAATCAGGAGAATGAAACAGGGAGAGGACTCGTCCGGATCGTCCATCGGGCGGGCAGCCAACTTCACGATCGCCGGCGCGGTGGATCCGACAAAGCCGGATCTTAACGAAGAGGTCCGTCGACTGCGGGAGAAGATCGACGCCGGCGCGGACTTCGTTATGACCCAGCCGATCTTCGATATGCGCGTCTGGACCAACTTCCTGGAACTCTATGGTGTAGACCGACTTCCGGTACCTGTGATGATTGGCATCCTGCCACTGCAAAGCTCACGGCATGCCGAGTTCCTCCATAATGAAGTACCAGGCATCACCCTGACCGACGAAGCGCGGGAGCGGATGCGTAAGGCTGGTAACTCAGGCCGCAAGGAAGGAGTCAAGATGGCGCAGGAGTTGCTCCACGAGTTACGTCCCCATGCCGAGGGCGTCTATCTCATGCCTTCCTTCGGGCGTTACGAGGTTGCGGCGGAGGTCATCCAGGTGCTTGAGGACAGAGACAAATAACCCAGCGATTGGCTGGCAGCGAATGAGCATGCTACAATCGCGCGGTGCCTGTTGATCTCGGGACAGAGACTATGTGCACTATTCCCTGCAATATTGAACGTGTCCAGGTCCATTAACTAACACGCTGTTTCGGTAATACAAGAGGAACGTAGGAATATGGTTGCCCAACTAATTCGCTCCATCGAAGCGGAGCAGTTCAAGGAAGTTCCGCAGTTTAGCGCCGGTGACACAGTGCGCGTGCATGCGAAGGTTGTCGAGGGCAGCCGCGAGCGGATCCAGGTCTTCGAGGGCGTGGTCATTCGCCGTCGTGGCGGTGGTATCAACGAGAACTTCACCGTTCGCCGTATCGCCTCCCATAGTGTGGGTGTCGAGCGCACGTTCCTGATTCACTCCCCCCGTATCGACAGGATTGAGGTAACCCGCTCCGGCAAGGTTCGCCGGGCCAAGCTTTACTACCTGCGTGGGCTCACCGGTCGTGCCGCCCGTATCACCGAGCGCCGTCGCGACCTGACCGCTGCCGCCCGGAAGCAGTCCGAAAGAGCCGCGAGGCTTGAGGAAGAGCGGATCGCCGCCGAGCTCGCGGCCCGCGAAGCTGCAGCCGTGGAAGCAGAAGCGCAGGAGCCAGAGACCGAAGAGCTCGTTGACGACAAGGCGGCTGCTGATGAGGCCGCTCGCGCTGAGGAGCCGACCGACCCGGTTGAGGACGCTCCGCAGGGCGAGCCCACTGAGGACGAGCAGAAGTAGCACGGACAACCGGTAATTCGATCGAATGTCTGAAACGACCGGAGGCAGTCCAGTGCCTTTGGTCGTTTTGTTTCCGCCAGCAATCACTAAGACATGCGTCACATCATTTACTAGGACACGCGCGATGACTCCCCCGAGTGTCTCCAACACACAAGTCCAGACCCTGCTGACCGAGAGGCTGGGTCTAGATGTCGCCGCCGTCGAAACACTACGTCCGGGAGCATGGTCGACCGCTTTCGCCTTCACTGAAGATCATCAGCACTGGGTGATCCGGTTCAGCAATCATGGAGACGATTTCGACCGTGACGCCTACGCATTTCAGTTCTCGTCACCCGACCTCCCCATCCCCGAGGTGACACATCGCAGCTCTCTGGACGGGGTCTTCTATGCGGTATCGCAGCGCGTGCCCGGCGGCTTCATCGATAAGCTCGACAGAGTGGACTATCAGCGGACACTGCCGTCGCTTCTCGGGACACTGAATGCCCTTCGGACAGTAGGCGTCACCTCCTCAACCGGTTATGGTGGTTGGGATGTGTCAGGTAACGGAATGGCGACCTCGTGGCCGGGGCATTTGCGGGCGTCGCTGGAGGACTTTCCTGATCAGCGCGGTGCAGGTTGGCGACCGCACCTGGAGGCATCACCCACCGGAGCCCATGTCTTTGATCGTGACGTGATTGTGCTGGAACGGTTGCTCAACGACATGCCCAATGTGCGACACGTAATTCATAGCGATCTCCTCAACTACAACGCCTTTGTGCGCAATCACCGTGTCTCGGGGGTGATCGATTGGGGCTGCGCAATGTACGGCGACTTCGTGTACGAGCTCGCCTGGTTCGAATTTTGGTCCCCGTGGTATCCGCAATGGCAGGGCATAAGCGTGGCAGCAGAGGCACACCGCTTCTTTGCCGACCTGGGCGGAGACCTCCACGACTACCGTGAGCGCCTTCTATGCTATCAACTTCACATCGGTCTTAGTCACCAAGCCTATAACGCGTCGATTGGAAGGTGGGATGAGCTCGCGGATGTTACCCTCCACACCACGGCCATTGCTGATCAGGTTCGTTAGATGGATGATCAGGCACCGGAGCTGACAACCTTGACATATGAGCTTGCGCTCTATGCAGAAGGGATCTCTGCGATTGCGGGCGTAGACGAGGTGGGACGAGGGGCCCTTGCGGGGCCCCTCGTCGCGGCGGCGGTTATCCTGCCGCCCCCCGAGACGCTGATGCGGGATGTCGATTTCTGGCGCACCGTTCGTGATTCAAAAACGATCCCGGAGGACAGGAGAGCAGCTATTGCAGGGGGGATTAAATCCCGCGTTCCCTCCTGGTCGATGGCTGCTATCGAGCCGGACGAGCTTGACGAGATTGGGCTCGGGCCCTCGAACCGTATCGTCATGGAACGGGCCGTTCTCGGTCTCGACATCGAACCAGACGTGCTCCTTATCGACGCCATGACGATCGAGAGCAGCACCTGGCAGATAGGGATTATCGATGGCGACGCTCTGAGCATCTCTATTGCCGCTGCATCAATCGTGGCCAAGGTAGCGCGGGACGCGCTTATGATCGACGCCTCCAG
>JAUJLY010000370.1 GCA_030447145.1 Thermomicrobiales bacterium | reverse complement strand
TGATCGTCACCAGATAGGGAAGCTTCTCCGCATCAGGCTCGTCCACCATCCGCATCCGGTAGCCATCGATGTTGCGCACGCCTACCTGTTTGAAGAGCTCGTAGCGTCGGTTCATCTCCCGCAGCACCATGCGCAAGGCGCTGACAACCTTGTCCATCTCGGTTACAACGGGACACTGGAGGTGCGGCACACCGTTGTACCCGGTAAGCTCGACCATTTTCGGATCGATCATCAGGAGCCGAAGCTCGTCAGGCTGCTTGATACTGATGAGCGTTGAGATGATGCCGTTGATACACACACTCTTTCCGGAGCCAGTTGCACCCGCAATCAGGAGATGCGGCATCTTCGTCAGGTCACCCACGATATAACGCCCGTTGACGTCTCGGC
Organism: Thermomicrobiales bacterium; assembly: GCA_030447145.1. Classification (GTDB taxonomy): domain Bacteria; phylum Chloroflexota; class Chloroflexia; order Thermomicrobiales; family UBA6265; genus UBA6265. Next base: position 3,095 of record JAUJLY010000370.1, on the reverse strand, counting down.
CCAGCGGCAAGGGCAACTTCGCCTTGCTCTTGGTAAACGCCGGGGATTCCAACACCTCGCGAAGACCGACCGTCGCGATCTTCTCATTTGGGATCTCGATGCCCACACGCGCCATGCCGGGAATTGGCGCCTCCACCCGGACGCTATGTGCGGCTAGCGCAAGAGCCAAATCGTTCTGAAGCTCTGTGATTCGGCGCACCTTGACACCGCTGCTTGGCTCCAACGCAAACTGCGTCACCGCCGGTCCCGGGTTAATCTCGCGAACCGATGCCTCCACCTTGAAGCTCTGCAAGGTTGCCTCAATGGTCTTTGCCTTCGCCTCAAGATCGGCGGGATCGGGCACGACTGCTTCGTAGTAAGGCAGTTGGCGTAAATCCGGCAGTGGCAGAGGGTTCTCATTGGAAGCAACTTCAGCGGGCAACGGCAGAGGTTGCGCAAGAACCGCTTTAGTCACCGGCCCCTTCTCCGGTTTGGCGGGGAGATTGATGACCGGCGGTACATATTCCGGGCGTGCGGACTCACGCTTTGGAGCGGCCCTCCGGACAACCGGCTTCACATCCTTCCCTGCCTGATCAGCCTTCTTCGCAGTGTCGGGCGACTCATTCGTTTTCGACGGGCCCGGCTTTCGCTCCGGCAGCAAGCGTCGAACATCCCGGTCAAGCGTTTGAAGATCGGTATCAGCGAGGAGGAAGACGGAGACCACGCCAGCGGCGAAAAACACCAAGCCCGATGCCACCGCACCGAGCGCTTCTCGCGCGATATCGCCAGCGACATCCCCGACGTTGCCCCCGTAGTTCTCGCCGCCGAACGACATCAACCCGGTGACAGCGAACAGGAAAAGCATCCCGCCGACATAGTGGCGGAACAGGAGGATCGGCCCGGAGCTCTGTGCGTAAGCGCGCACGGCCGTTAGCGCAGCGAAGACAGGAACAATGAACGCCGCATTGCCAAGCGTTACTCGGAGGACCTCGCCCCACCAGGCAATAAGGGCGCCGTCTTCCTGACCTCTCCCGAGTGCCCACGAACTGATAAGGGCAAGCACCACTAGGACAACACCTAGCATTTCTCGCTGAAGGCGTTCTGAAACGGCAACATTGGGGATCAGACCGCTCAGGAACTCCCGCCCGCGCAGCGCCCACGACGAAAGTCCGGTTGCCTGCGACTTTCTCGAGGACCGGCTCCTGGAATTCTTTTTGGTGGATCCCTGAGCCCGGGTGTGGGTCGCCATCGGCCCGCTACTCCAAAACGAACGTACTTTCCTTCACCGCATCAGCACGGCTTTCAGGAACCGCGACTTGCGTCAACCGTCTGCATGACTGTACGTACATTATATGCTGCGGTGTCAAAATGGTCGAGGGTTGGCGCAAAGGGTGATGTGAGCGGTTGCGGCTCGGGATTCCTGGTGGGCAGGACAGCCTCACTTGCCAGATGGCTTCTAGGGAGTGATTTGCAGGGAGATTGGTGCCGCAGATCGGCCAGGCGGAAGGAGTAGCGGACGACGCACACGCAATGGCAGCGCAATTGATGGGCCGCAGCATTGTCGTCCCTTGAGGTCTACCAGGAGGACCCGTTCGGGAGGGTTCACATCACTCCGGAGCAATGGATGTCGAGGGCTTAGATATCGAGAATCAACGGCAAGATCATAGGCCGGCGCTTCGTCTCCGCGTAGACATATCTCGATGCCGCCTCACGGATCACCCTGTTCGTCGCTTTTGAATCACTGCCGAATGGCCGCGCATTGAGCGCAGACCGTACCGCGTCCGCTACTCCCTGCGCGAGATCGTCCCCGGACTGGATCACGGTGAATCCGCGAGTAGCGACTTTGGGGTTTGACACCACCGCGCCATTTCGCGCATCGATACCTACTGCCACCATGACGAGACCGTCCTGGGACATTGTCTGCCGGTCCTGCAGCACTACATCGTCAAGATGTCCAAACGAGGATCCCTGCACCAGCACCGAACTCACGTCAAGTTGCTCGGAGATACCGATGCCCTGATCATCCAGCTCTACGACATCGCCTCGATCGACCATCGTGATGTTCTTGCGCGGGATTCCGCTTTCCACAGCAAGATCGGCATAGAGTGCCAGGTGTCGGTGCTCGCCATGTGTGGGAACCACAAATTCCGGCCGTGTCAATTCAATCATCCGGCGCAGCTCCTCGCGCCCAGCGTGGCCAGACACATGCACCCGCGCCCTCGCGGTGTAGACGACCTCGGCACCGGAGCGAAAGAGTTGGTCGATGATCCGGAAAACCGACGTCTCATTTCCCGGGATTGGGGCAGCGGAGACGACGACCGTATCCCCCTCCCCAACCGTTATCTTGGGATGATCGCGATTGGCGATCCTGCTGAGCACAGCCATCGGTTCACCCTGACTTCCCGTCACGATGTAGACAATCTCGTCCTTTGGCAACTTCTCCGCGACCTTCGACGACACCATGACGTTCCCCGGGTCATGGAGATACCCGAGCTCCACAGCGACTCGAACGTTGTTTTCCAGGCTTCGGCCGAGAGCCGCGACCTTTCGGCCGTGCCCTGATGCGGTATCGATCACCTGCTGGATGCGTGCGATCAGCGAGGCGAAGGTGGCGATGATAATGCGGCCGGGGGCTTGCGCGAATACGTCCTGATAGGTTTCGCCAACCACGCGCTCCGAGGGCGTCACACCGTCCCGCTCGACATTCACACAGTCGGAAACCAGAAGCCGCACGCCCCGGTCACCGAATTCGGCGAGAAGCTCTACATCCGTCGGCCGGTTATCGATCGGTGTTGGATCGAACTTGAAGTCACCGGTGATGACGATGAGCCCTGCGGGCGTCGTGATCCCAAAGCCAACCGCATCCGGAATACTGTGTGTGACCCGGAAGGGCTCGACGGTGAACTCCCCGGCCGAAATGGAAGGCCGCGCGTCAGGGTCAAAGACTTCCAGCTGTACCCGGTCCATGAGTCGCTTTTAACCCAACTTTACGGAGATGAGCCCCGCGGTGAGCCGGGTCGCATTGATAGGAGCAGGAATGTCCTCCCAGATCCAGGGGAGTGCTCCCATATTGTCCTCAAGTCCCTGAGTAATGAACAAACCGCGGATCTTTTCCT
>JAUJLY010000369.1 GCA_030447145.1 Thermomicrobiales bacterium | reverse complement strand
GCATCCTTGCCAGCGCCTGCGTCGACCTGCGCATCAGTCAGGTGGTCAACGGGGGAGTCTTCACGGTGAGCGCGTTCCTGCCCCTTACGATCTTCGACGCTTGATCATCACGCAGTCCTTGGAGGGGAGCGTGCCGGGCTGCCGGATGATCTCGTCAGCATCCCGGCTGGAGGGCAGAAGCTTCCATATTCAATGTAAGAGATGCTTGCGGGATACGTGCTCCGTCAGCGGTCAGGAGTGACACGTTGGAGGCGTTGTCTCTGTCCCGCGATTGGTTGGCAATCTGTGACGTTCTTTATATGAAATCCGGGTGATCAGTGGATACATGTAGGGGCGAACCCCGTGTTCGCCCGATGCCGCGCAGCGGCGTCCAGCGCCGAGCCATCCGGGGACCAACGCTTACGTCGGTTGATGCATCCATTAGCCGAAGTCCGTATCACCTCGCCTGGGGACCTCGAACACCGAGACGCTCCCAATGTCCTGATGGCTGTAGCTGGGCCTCGGGAGTCGTTCGACTGCTATATCCGCCCCTGGAACCGGGCAAGCTCCCGTTGTTTCTCCTCAAGCTCTTGCTCGAGCAGGGCCAGTTGATCCTGATCCCCCTGGGGTCCTTTGCTGCCAATGCCGTCCTCTGGAGCAGCGGCAAGGTTCGTAATCTCCTGCTGCAGGCTCCGGACCTGGGCCTGCAGATCCGTCACGTAACTTGCCCTGGATTCCTGGTTTTCCTGAGCCGCATCTTGGACCTGCTGTGTCGTCATCGGTGCATTCGATGCGGAGTGATTCTTCGCCCAGTCTCGGAGTTTTTGCAGTATCATGTCCTGCCTTGATTGATTTGCGGCGCATGGTCGGCACAGAACCGCTGTCAGCCAGGTGGTCCCGCGCCGACGAGGCCCCCATGGTGCCTCGGTATGGGAGCCCCCGTCAGCGAGCATACTGTAGCGCCGCTTCACGGGTAGTGTGCTCGGATTGTAATCCGTCCGTGACTCTCCCACGAGGGCGAAGGTCGCCGCCATCGGATGCCCGTTGCTCCTCGCCCCCCTATAACACCTTTTCCAGTAAGCTGAGTACCTGGCAATAACGTTTCTGCTCTAATGTGCCATTAGCCGTATCCTGTGTGACAAGCAAGGGCATATCCCCGGTGTGGGTTGTGTCTCTGGGGATGCAGTATCACATCGTGAACGAGCACACCGGTAGCTCTGCCGGCGTGCTCGTTGAAGGTCCCGCTGAAATCCAGGCCGCGTAGTCTAGCAGCCGGGATCGACGTCGAGCATATTGCTCCAGACCGCAGTCTGTGCATCGTAGGCACGCACCATGACCGCGGTTCCACAGAGATTGAGGGCCACCTCGCGGCCGGGGTTCCCCGGGACGTATCCACTGGCGGGATCCTGGCTTCCGTTCGGCCCAAACACCGGCTCTGACGCTCCCACGACAATGCTGTCGTCACTGCCGGAGACGTAGCCATTCGCCGGGTCCTGGCTGCCGTTTACTCCAAAGGCGGGCTCGATCGTCCCCAGCATCTCTTCAATCGTTCCACCCCGAGCGTAGCCATTGGCAGGATCCTGGCTGCCATTTGTACCGAAGGTCGACTCCGATGCGGTAACCCATCGGGTTTCATGAAGCTCCATTACCCACTGGTCATAAAGGGAGAGATAGACGGCACCTCCCGGTGTGAAGTTGTGACCAGCGATCCGTACCGATCCCGGCGCGGAAGCGGCAGATCCATCTAGGAGGAGCGGCACGCTGGCCGACGGCTCCTGGGCCATGGTGGCAGTGGTAACGAACGATCCACATGTGATGAGACCCAGGAGGATCACCAGGCGCAATACGCCTTGGCGGTGAGTAAGGTGGAAGCGGTTCATGGTCCTTCTCCTGAGGTACGTTCCCCGAATGCACCAACGTGGTGCCATGGGACATAGGCTCAGGATGGCGGAACGTGCCTCATCTCTCGTCCGGGGATCTACGCATTTTTATCGCGGACACGACGCGAGGTTCACAGAGTACTTCTACGCATATCGGCGTCAGGCCAGGCCGTGTCGAACGGCGAAGGCGGCCACGGCAGCACGGGACGGAAGATCCAGTTTGGTGAGGATATGCATGACATGGCCCTCGACGGTACGCTCGCTCACGGAGAAGGCATCCGCAATCTCCCGGCTGGTGCGTCCCTCGGCAAGGAGCCGAACCACTTCCAGTTCCCGGCGGGTGAGGCCATGAGAGGTAGTGAGGTCGGCTGGGGGGTGGGCGTCGGTTGCCGGTTCTGTCATGGCAGATGCGAGGGCTTCGACCTCAGCCAGCACATCCTCCCAGGACAGGTGCTGCCCGGCTGCCCAGGCGGCAGCAAAGGGGTCGTCACCGAGCTCGGATTGAGCACGTTGTACTGCGCGATCATAGATTGCCACGTCCTCTCGGGAACGCGGTAGGCCGATTCCCTTGAGAATGACCGCGGCAGCACCTAGCAGACGAGCGACGGCTTCCGGATTGCGGCCTACCACTGCTGCCGCAAAGCCTTCAACCGCGAGTCCCACCCGGCCCCAAGCAGTAACAGCCGCGTACCCGTGGAGAGCATCGCGAAACTGCTTGGCAGCACCCAAGTCGTTCCCGCGTGCCATGAGGACCTCGGCGAGAAAGTACTGCGCAACCGCGACACCCAATGTGCCACCCGAGATCCGATGCGCGGTGACGGCTTCCTCAAGATATGCCTGAGCCTGAGGCAGGTCGCCCATTCCGGTGGCCATCCGACCGTGATTGAGCGTGGCGACGGCCATGGCCAGTGGTTCATCGATCGCCACGGCACTTGCCCACATGTCGTCCTGGAGCTGTCGGGCCCGCGCGACATCACCGTGCTCTAGTACCACTTCTGTAAGCAAGCCGAGCGGGGCAAGGAGCAGCCGATCATCGCTCAGGGTTCGAGCAAGGTCGATGGCTCTCGTAAAATATGCCTCCGCCTGCACCAGATCACCTTGATCCTTCGCCAGCCACCCGGCGGTCGCAAAGGCACGTGAACGATTGTGTAATGACAACTCGTTATCCACCGCGAGCGCGCGCTCGACCCACTCGCGGCCCTCAGACAGTTCAGAGAGATGAATCCAAAACGTATCAAGGGCACCAGCAAGTCGGGCAGCCTCGACCGGTTCATGCTCCAGTGCCCAGGAGAGTACTGCCCGAATATTCCCTGTCTCCGGACGTAGCTGCTGTAGCCAATGGTCCAGTTCGGCACCCGTCGTCGAAGCCCACAACTGCTCCGCCAACGCGACGAAGTGGAGCAGGTGGGACTTCCTGACGGGCTGTTCATCACCGCTTGCCGCGAGTTGCTCCAGGGCATACTCGCGAATCGTCTCCAGCATGGTGAAACGCGGCTCATCGCCAATCCCCCCCACTGGAGTCACGAGACTGGCCGTCACCAGCGCACTGATACCCGCAAGGGCATCCTCGTCCTCACTCGCCATGGCCTGGGCCGCCTCCAGCGTAAAGCCACCGACAAAGATCCCCA